>CAZOLL010000552.1:0-3192 GCA_964580365.1 uncultured Phycisphaeraceae bacterium | reverse complement strand
CTCGGCGCCCTCGTCGGCGAGCAGGACGAGCGACCGCCCGAGGTCGGCGATGCGTCCCGTTCCCGCCGGCACGTCGCGCCTCGCGGTGATCGTCGCTCTCCGGTCGTCCACTTGGAGCAGCACGACCTCGTGCCCCGCTCGCAGCACGACGAACGAGCGGGTCGCCGCATCGCTCGCGCGCACGGCCGCGGCGAGCGGCGTCGGTGCATCCGCCGGCAGGGCGACCGGCCGCGGCTCGACGCCGTCGAAGCGCTCGATCCACGCGTGACCGGCGGAGTCGACACCGACGATCAATGCGGTCCGGCCGTCGGAGTCTGCGGCGAGCACCGTCCCGGGGAACGGCTCCGCCACGAAGCGACGGCCGTCGAGCGGCGACGAATCGGGCGTCGCCGGAGCCAGCTCGAGCTCGGGCAGCCGCGTGAATCCGGGTGCGGCGAACAAGAGCGCCTCGCCGCCGAGTCGAGCGCCGGCGTCGGCCGCGGCATCCACGCTCGCGGCGGCGAGAGCGCGGCCCGCGCCCTCGAGGCGCACGATCATCGGCCGGGATTCTTCCGGCTCCGACGAGCGCAGCACGGCGAGCGCGGGTCCGCCGGGGTCGTCCACGTCGAACACGCTCGCGAGCGGCGGCGCGTCGGCGAAGACGCCGAGCGCGATCAGCGCCGTCTCGAAGACGATGAGGAGGAGGAGCGCGGCCCGGATTCCCGACCTCGATTCCGACAGCGTGAGCGGCCCGTGCTCAGAGCGTCACGGGTCGTGGAAGATCCCGGAGTCGTCGTCGAGCACCGGGCGCGGCGCGGGCAGGACGCCGAACTGCTCGAGCAGCGTGCCCTGCGCCGTGAGGAGCGCCGCGAGGTTCACCTGGTAGGTGTAAAGCGCCTGGATCTCGGTATCGACCGCCTGCCGCCACACCGCCTGCGCGTCGCGCACCTGGAAGGTCGTCGAGAACCCGACCTCCTGGCGCTTCTGCTCCTGGGTCCAGCGCTCGAACGCGAGGCGCGTGGCCTCGTGCGCAGCTTGGATCTCTTGCACGCTGTTCCGGACGTCGCGCACGCCGTTCCTGACCTCCTGGATCACGGTGTTCTCGGTGTTCTTGTAGTCGAGCAGCGCCTGGATCTTCTGCAGGCGGGCGATCGAGAGCTGGTAGCGCGCGGTGCGGTTGCCGAGCGGCATCTCGAGCGAGAAGCCGGCGCCCACGGAGTAGAAGTCCTTGTCGTAGTTCAGCACCTGGCCCTTCGACATCGCGAGCTGCGAGAAGCGCAGCGACGCGTTCAGGTCGAACTGCGGCAGGATGCCGTTCTCGGCGACGACGATGTCGATGTCGTTGTTCTTCAAGAGCTCGCGGCGGCTGCGGAGCTCCGGCCGGCGCTCCAGCGCGACCTTCGCGGCCTCTTCCCACTCCGGCGGCTCGACGGGCGATTCGTTCGCCTCGGTCAGCGGGACGAGCTCGACCTCCCACTGCGCCTTGTCGTCGAACGGGAAGATCAGGCGTTTCAACGCGTCGGCCGTGCGGCCGATCTCGTTCTTCGCGACGATCAGCTCCTGGTTGCGCTGCGCGAGGTCGCTCTGCGCTTCGAGGACGTCGATGCGCTTCATCTCGCCGACGTCGAACTTCTTCTGGTTGATGTTGACGAGCTTCTCGGCCTGCTCGACCAGGAACTCGCGCGTGCCGAGCAGCCGGCGCGCGAAGTAGTGGTTCCAGTACGCGACCACGACTTCCTGCGCGCGGAGGATGCGGCTCTCCTCGAGCGACTCCGCGGCGCCGTACAGCTCGTTGCGCGCGCGGAGCATCGGCGCCTTGTTCACCGCCGGTCCGAAACCGCGGAGCAGCGGCTGCGTGAACGCGATGCCGATGCTCGAGGTGTAGGACGGGTTGAACAGCGAGAACGGCGCGGGGCTCGAGAAGTCCTTGTTCCAGTCGATGTCGGCCTGGTAGGTCGCGCCGTTCAGGAGCGTGCCGCGGAAGCCGCCGTTCACGTTCCAGCTCTCGTCGAGGATCGGGATGACCGTGACGCTGCCGAACCCGCCCTCGAGCGACGACGCGGACGGCCGGATGTTCTTCGTGTACTGGCCGGAGAGGAACGCAACGGTGTCGAACGTGCCGAGCGTCGAACCGACGGCCGCGCTCGCGATCTGCACGCCGACGCGCTCGCCCTGCAAGGCGAGGGAGTTCTTCTCCGTCAGGTAGACGGCCTGCTGCAGGGTGATCGGCATGCTGGTCTTCGCGACGGTCGTGGGACCGCCGGTGACCGCGCCGGTCGTCGCGCCGGGTGCGCTGGGCTGCGGGGGCGCGGGGCTCGTCTCCTCGGGGCCGCCGAGGAGCGCGAGCGCGACAACGGGAACCGCGACTGCGGAGATCATGCGCCTTTTTCTCCGACCTCGACGGACAGCGCGGCGAGCACCGGCTTCAGCTCGCGCTTGAGCGAGGTCGACGGATCGCCCTTGTACACTTCGACAAGGCGGGCCTTCTCCTTCGATCCGAACAATTCGGGGCGCCGCGGCGCGAGCGCCTTCAGCTCCGCGACGGCGTTCCACTTCACGAAGATCGAGGCGTCCCCCGCGTTCTTGACCAGGAGCCGTGCGAGCGCCTGCTCGCGCGCGGCCGGGTCCGCGACGCGCTTGAGAGCGAGCAGGTCGACGAGCACGCGGCGCTTGTCGGCGAAGTCACGCTCCGAAGCCGTGATCCGTCCGAGCGACTCGAAGCGCCGCTCGAGCGCGGATTCCGCGCCGAACGCCTTCAGGAAGACGATGTACCGCCCGCCCGCGACGAAGTCGCCGGGAGACGCGAGCACCGCGACCTCCTTGCGCTCGTGACCGTCGGCGGTGACCAGCAGGTTCGTTTCGACCTTGATGCGCGCGACGGCGACGCCGCGACCGAGCGTCGTCGCGCTCTCGGCGACGCCGTCGACGATCGCTTCGGCGCGGTTCAGGAGGTCGTCGCCGAAGCACACGAGCCGCGGCAGCTTGGTGTCCGCGCGCGGCGGCGCTGCGTCGCCTTCGACGGCGCGCGCGCTGAAGCACTGCAGGCCGACGAAGAGTGCGGCAAGGACGGCGAGCGACGGGGTACGCGAGGTGCGATTCACGCGGCAGATTCTAGCGAGCCCGCCGCGGGGTCCGTGCCGCGCGCCGCGGCCGGATGCGTCAACGGCCGATGCGGTACGGGACGGAGAGCGTGAGGATCGACAGCGTCGTCAC
>CAZOLL010000551.1:0-3201 GCA_964580365.1 uncultured Phycisphaeraceae bacterium | reverse complement strand
CGCTCCCGCCCCTCCCCCTTTTCGATCGCTCGAATCGTCCCCGTGATCCTTCGCTAAGCTCCCGGCGTGACGCTGCCGAATCGGATCACCCTCGGCCGGCTGGTGCTGGCGCTGGTCCTCTTCGTCCTGCTCGCGATCGCGGAGAGCGGCGGCGGGCGCGACGTCGCGCTCCTGTTCGGCGCGTTCCTCCTCTTCATCGTGGTCGCCGCGACGGACGCGCTCGACGGGTACTACGCGCGCAAGCTGCACCTCACGTCCGACTTCGGTCGCATGGCCGACCCGGCCGTCGACAAGATCCTCGTGTGCGGCTCGCTCATCTTCCTCGCCGCCGCGCCGTGGGCGCGCCCGGTGATCGCGCCGTGGATGGTCGTCGTCATCGTCGCGCGCGAGTTCATCGTCACCGGACTGCGCGGGTACATCGAGTCGCTCGGCGTGCGCTTCCCGGCCGACTGGTCCGGCAAGCTGAAGATGATCCTGCAGTGCATCGCGGTGCCGGGAGTCCTCCTGTTCCGCCTGGTCGAGCGCGTGTTCCCCGAGATCGGCTGGGCGCAGGACGGGATGCTCTGGCTCGTGCGCGTGATCGTGTGGATCACGCTCGCACTCACGATCTGGTCGGCGCTCGACTACGTCGCGAAGGCGACGCGCATCGTGAGGGAGCGGCGGTGACGGCCGGCGGCGCTCCGCCGCGCCCGCTTTCCGATCGGGTCGCGCTGTTCTTCGCGACCGGGTTCGGCTCCGGCCTCGCGAAGTTCGCGCCGGGGACGTGGGGCTCGCTCGCCGCGTGCGGCGTCGTGTGGGCGTTCTCGACGACCGGACTCCCGGCGAACTGGACGCTCGCCGCGCTCGCGGTCGCCGCGACGCTCGGCTGCATCGTGACCGCCGGTCCCGCCGAGCGCATCCTCGGCACGAAGGACCCGCAGTGCGTGGTGCTCGACGAGTTCGCCGGGCTGTTCATCGCGCTCCTGCGGCTCTCCGAGCGCTGGCCGACGTTCGCGGAATCGGTGGTCGCATTCCTGCTGTTCCGGCTGTTCGATATCATCAAACCGACGCCGGCGCGGCAGCTCCAGCGAGTGAAGGGCGGTCTCGGCGTGGTGCTCGACGACGTAATCGCCGGGATCTACGCGTTGATCGGGACGGCCGTGTACCGCGACTACTTGTCGACCCCCAGTGGCTGACCGAACTGGACGAGCCGGCTCGACCTGATCGAGCTCATCGAGATGGAGCGCATGAACGGTCCGAAGAAGGCACCGAAGCCCGACAGCACGATCATCGTGAAGCCCGGCGAGGTCGACCGCGAGCGCGCGCACGCAGCCGCGGCGAAGGTCAGTGCCACGCAGATCCTCAAGGCCGACCCGCGCAACCGGAAGACGGGCGACTCGTCGGTGATCCTCTCCGCCGAGCGCATCCGCAAGTCCGGGCTCGGCGTCGCGATGAAGTTCGCGCTGGTGATCTCCGTCACGATCACCGTGTTCATGGCCCTGTTCGGCGCGATCGTGTACACGCAGGTCAGCAAGTCGATGAACACCGAGATCGACGCGGCCGGCATCCAGGCCGTGCGCGCGCTCGCGGCGCCGGACGTCGACAGTTGGAACCGCTTCCACGGCGCGTACGCGGGCACCGATTACGGCGGCTACGAGGCCGAGATCGCCCGCGGCGAGCGCAAGATCCCGCGCGGCGCGCTGACCGACGAGCAGGAGAAGCTGTCGAACCTGCAGATCGCCGCGAACGAAGCGCGGCTCGCCGGGCTGATCGGCTCGGACGAGCGCATCCTCGACGCCGTGATCACGAACCCCGAGCGCAACCGCATGCTGCGCAGCGCGCGCGGTAGCGATCGCCTCGCATTCGTCAGCGCCAACTCCCACGAGGAAGGGGGCGTCCGCATCGAGTACGGCGCCTACACGCCGCCGAGCGGGCAGAGCCTGGCCGCGCGCTCGTTCATCGCGCCGATCAAGGACAAGAAGGGCGCGGAAGTCGGCAAGGCGCAGGTCGTGCTCTCCGAGCAGTCGATCCAGGAGACGCTCGCGACCATGCGGATGCAGATCGTCCTGCTCACGCTCGTGTTCATCGTGGTCGGCATCGTCGTCTCGTTCGTGATGGGCCGCGGCATCACGCGGCCGCTCGCGCAACTGACCGGCGACGTCCAGATCATCGCGCAGGGCAACCTCGACCATCGCCCGCACGTGCGCTCGCGCGACGAGATCGGCGTGCTCTCGCAGACGGTCGACATGATGGCGCGCTCGCTGAAGAGCGCGCAGCAGGCCGAAGTCGAGCACTTGAAGCAGAAGCACCAGCTCTCGGTCGCACTCGAGATCCAGTCGAACCTCTTCCCGAAGTCGCTCCCGAAGCTCGAGACCTACGAGATCGAAGCGCACTACCGGCCCGGCCCGGAAGTCGGCGGCGACTACTACGACGTGATCGAGCTGCCCGATGGCCGGCTGTTCCTCATGGTCGCGTCGGCGTCCGGCAAGGGCATCCCGGCCGCGATGCTCACGGTCATGGCGCGCTCGTTCATCGCGGCGACCGCGGAGAAAGAGTCGTCCCCCGCGGCGATCTTCAAGGCGGTGAACCGCCTGCTCTCGCCCGACCTGCGCCGCGGCATGTACGTCACGGCGCTCGCCGCCGTACTCGACCCGAAGTCGGGCACGCTCACGGTCGCGAACGCCGGGCACAACCCGCTCCTGCGCTACGAGGCGACGACGAAGGGCGTCGCGCCGGTGCACTCCGACGGCATCGCGCTCGGCTTCGACAAGGGCCCGGTCTTCGAGCGTTCGCTGCGCGAGACCGAGGTGCCGTTCAACCCAGGCGACCGCATCGTGCTGTGCACGCCGGGCGTGTTCGGCATCAAGGACAAGGACGGCCGAGAGCTCGGCGAGGCGAACTTCAACAAGCTCATCGCGCGCGAGGGCGCCAAGACCTCCGGCGCGTTCGTGAACCTCGTGGTGCACGTGCTCGACCGCTTCACCGACGGCGGCGGCTCGATCGACACCGACATCACGTTCATCACGCTGAAGAGGATCGTGTGACCGCGCCCGCGGGCATGCGCATCCGCGAGTTCCAGCGGCTCATCGAGGCGATCTACTTCGCGAAGGACTCGGGCCGCGGTCTCGAGAAGACCTTCATGTGGTTCGCGGAGGAAGTGGGGGAGCTCTCGCGCGCGCTGCGCCGCAAGAGCAAGCAGGAGCTCGAAGGCGAGTTCGCCGA
>CAZOLL010000550.1:0-3206 GCA_964580365.1 uncultured Phycisphaeraceae bacterium | reverse complement strand
CGCCGCACGAACGAGTTCGAGCGCGCGATCGACGGCCGTCCGCGCCGACGCGAGGTCGCCGGTCCACGCGTGGTAGTTCGCCCATGCCACGTAACCGTCCGCGAGCTCGAACTTCGCCAGCGCCGAATCGATGTTCGGGTTGGCGAGCGCGCGCTCGCCGATCTCGATCGCCTTCGAGAACGCGTCGCGTGCCGCCTCCACGTCGCCCTGCTCCTCCGTCACGATCCCGAGCGAGCGGTAGGCGTACGCGGTTTCGATCGTCACGCGCGCGTCGTCGGGGTTCTCGTCGAGCAGCGACTGGTACCAGTTGCACGCGTTCTGCAGCAGGTCGCGCCGCACGCGCTCGGTGCCGGGGATGGTCGACAGCATCTCGACGCCGACGCGGCGCACCATCCCGTCGACCGCGCCGATCGCCTTCGCGAGGTTCGCGCCGGCGCGATCGCGCTCCTTCTTCGCGATGTCCGCTTCGGCCGTGATGCGGCGGTTCGCGTCGTGCTGCTGCACGAGCACGAGCGCGGGCACGCCGAACACGAGGAGCGCGCCGAGCGCGATCGCGACGGTCGGCGCCGGGTGGCGCCGGATGAAGCGCCGCAGGCGCAGCCCGAGACCGGGCGGTCGGGCGGTGATCGGTCGCGAATCGAGGAGGTTGGCGAGATCGGCCGCGAACGCGACGGCGGACGGGTAGCGCCGCGCCGGGTCCTTCTCGATCGCGATCTGGCAGACGACCTCCGCGTCGCTCGGCACCGCGGGGTTGATCGAGCGCGGCGCCGGCGCCTGCGCCGTGCGCACGTCGTGACGCAGCTCCTCCGCGCGGCTCGCGTCGAACGGGACGCGCAGCGTGAACATCTCGTACAAGGTCGCGCCGAGCGAGTAGACGTCGCTCTTCTCGTCCGCGTTGCTCGCGTCCTCGAACTGCTCGGGCGACATGTAGGCGAGCGAGCCGAGGCGGATGCCGGAGCGCGTGATTCGGCTCATGCCTTCGCCGGCGGCGAGGCCGAAGTCGAACAGGAGCACGCGGCCGTCCGGCGTGACCATCACGTTGCTCGGCTTCAGGTCGCGGTGCAGGACGCCGCGCTCGTGTGCGTGCTCGAGCGCGAGCGCGACTTCGCGGACGATGCGGACGCTCGCCGCGATCCACGAGCCGGAGAAGAGGCGCGACGACGTCTCGCTGCTCTTCGTCGAGCGTCCCGCTTCGGTGGCGCCGTGCGGCGATTTGATGCGTCCCGCGGTCACGGTCTCCACCGCGATCTGCAGGTCGCGGCCCGTCAGCGTCCGCGGATCTCGGCCGGAGACCGCGTGGATCACGTCGGCGAGCGTGGCGCCGAACACCGGCTCCATCGCGAAGTAGGGGATGCCGTTCTCTTCGCCGACGACGTGCACTTGCACGATGCCGGGGTGGTGCAGGCGCGCCACCGCCTCGACCTCGCGGCGGAAGCGTTCGCGGGCTTTCGGGAAGTAGAGGTTCTCGGGGCGGATCAGCTTGAGCGCGACGACGCGCTGCAGACTCTCCTGCTGCGCGAGGTACACGACGCCCATGCCGCCGGCGCCGAGGCGCTCGAGCAGTCGGAATTCGCCGAGTCGCTCGGGGATCGGACCGTCTTCGGGCGCGTCCTCGGGGTCCTCGAGGAGGCCGGCCTCCGCGAGCGCGGCCATGCGACGGCGCAGCGCCGTCGCGTGCGCGGGGTGCTCGCGGCACATCTCTTCGACGGCGGAAGGGCCGCGCGACTCGTGCCGCGCGAGGCACTCCGCGACGAGATCGTTGAGTTCCTCGCCTTTGCTCGAAGTCGGCTCGGCCATGACTCCCGAGCGGATTGTATCGGGCTACGATTGCCGGCGATGACCTCCGATCGCTCCGCCGAGCTCGTCCAGCGCCTCTCGAAGGGCGACGACGCCGCGCTCGATCAACTGCTCGCGCTGCACCTGCCGGCGCTGCGCGCGTTCGTGCGCGTCCGCTGCGGGCCCGCGTTGCGCGCGAGGGAATCCGCGGGCGACCTCGTGCAGTCGGTCTGCCGCGAGCTGCTGCAGGACGCATCGAAGTTCCAGCACCGCGGAGAGGGCGCGTTCAAGGCGTGGTTGTTCGCCGCCGCGGCGCGCAAGGTCGCGGATCGCGCGGACTACTGGCACGCCGCGAAGCGCGATGGCGCGCGTGAGGTCGCGCTCGAGAAGAAAGACGACGCGACGCGCGGCGGCGACCTCGAATTGCTCGCCGTGTACAAACGGAGCTGCTCGCCGAGCCAGGCTCTGATGGCGCGCGAAGCGATCGCGGCCATCGAACGTGCGCTCGACGAGCTGCCTCCGGACTACCGTGAAGCGGTCCTACTCTCTCGCGTCGTCGGCCTCTCGCGCGCCGAGGTCGCACAGACGATGAACCGCACGCAGGACTCCGTGCGACACCTGCTGTTCCGCGGCCTCGCCCAGCTCAGCGAGAAGCTCGACGGAGCGATCTGAGCCTCGCGATCACTCGATCGTCACCTTCAGGCGGGCGGACGCGATGAAGCCGCGCGCATGGTCGGGGTCCGCGCCGAACGCCTGGACATAGACGCTCATCGCCGGGGCCGTCATCGGGATCGTGTTGAGGAACGCGAAGCCGCCGCCGCCCGGCACGGGCGAGCCGGGCGCCTGGAACGCGAGCGTGACGAGCGGCTGAACCAGCAACGAGCATCCTCCCGACATCGGCAGCGAGACCGGCGTCGCGCCGATCACGAGAAGGACCGGCTGCGCGCCGTAGAACTTGTTCGCGTAGAGGAATGCCTTCCCGTTGCGAACGAAGCAGGCCTGCTGGTCGTCATAGAAGATCTCGGGCACGAAGCCGCCGGCGCCAGGGCAGCCAGCGCCCTCGAGCGCCCACGATCCGGCGTGCGTCGAACGCACGGTCACGATGCCGCACAGGGTGCTGAAGCCGCTCTGCGCCGACCAGTCGACAGCCGAGTAATCCGGATAGCCGTCGCCGTTCGCGTCGCCGATCGCGATCACCTGCGTGACGCCGTGCGGCTTGCCGCCAAGTTCGAGCGTCTGCTGAATGGTGATCGGAGCGAACGTCGCTCCGTCGATCACGTGCACCCGGCCAGCTTTGTTGGTCGGGTAGTAGCCGCCGCCGCGCGAGGCGATCAGGAAGTCCGGCGAGCCGTTGCCGTTCACGTCGGCGATGCCGTCGACCGTGGTGCCGAACGCGTAGTCGTACAGCGCGTCGCCGTAGAACGTATGCA
>CAZOLL010000549.1:0-3208 GCA_964580365.1 uncultured Phycisphaeraceae bacterium | reverse complement strand
CGCGTGAAGCGCTCGAGCGCCCGGTACTTGCCCTCCGGGTTCTGGTCCTCGACGCGCTGGGTGCCGCGCACCTCGACGAGCCCCTTGAGCAGCGCATCGCGCGTGACGCCGCGACGCGCGAGCGCCTCACGGACGTTCGACTCCTTCGCCGACGCGAGCGCCAGCAGAAGGTGCTCGGTCGAGACGTACTCGTCCTTCAGCGCGACCGCTTCGTCGAACGCGACTTCGAGCACACGCGTCAGCGTGCGCGACAACGTGAGGTTCAGGCCCGCGCCGCTCGCGCGCGGCAGCTTGTCCGCGGCGCGTGCGAGTTCTTCCCTCAACGAGCGCGTGTCGACGCCGAGCTTGCCGAGCAGCGGCGACACGACGCCGTCCGTCTGCTCCAACAACGCGATCGCGAGATGGAGCGGATCGATCTCGGGGTTGCCGCGGTTCGCGGCGGTCTGCTGCGCGCTCTGCAGCGCTTCCTGGGACTTGATCGTGAAGCGGTCGAGTCGCACGTTCACCTCCCGTTGACTTGGCGCGCGCCGCGATGCGCAATCGCGATGCCGCGTCGATTCGGGGTCCAGAGCCCGAGAACGCGACAGAATCGCCGCTTTCGACGCGCTCGGAGGCGACAGGTTGTCGGGTCAGTGCAGCGGAATCTTCGCTCGCACTTCCAGGCCCGACGACGTCCGGCGCACGATGATCGAGCCGTCGTCCCCCTCCGCGAGGACGGCAACCGTGTCGGCATCGGCGGCGACCGATGCGACGGGACGCGGCTCCGCGAAGAAGAGCCAGCCGTTCGCCAGCGTCGGCGTCCGCGCGCCGTCGTTCGAACCCTCGCCGCGCAGCGGATCGAGCAGCGCGCGCACGGACCGCGTCGCGGCCTCCGCATCGACGCCGGGCCCCAGGTGGAGGGCGTCGACGCAGGCGCGATCGATCCCCGTCTCGCGAAACGTCCTCGCCGCTCCTGTGAGGGACTCGCGCACCGCGTCCGCGTCCGGCCCGGTCGCGTACGCCTGCGCCGCGCGTTCCAACGCCGCCGCCATCCGCACTGGATCGATGGCCACTCGCGCCACCGACTCCGGCCATTCCCCCGCGACCGGCGACAGTGCCGCGAGGATCTCCGCGAGCGGCGACCCGTCGCGCGCCGCGATCGACGACTCCGCGACGTATCCCGTCGCGTCGTCCCGCACGCGCAGGTTCCAGCGCGCGATGTCCTCGAGCGCCCGACGCGCGATCTCGAGACCGACCATCGCGACGTCGACCCGACTCGCCTTGGAACCGAACGCTTGGCGCATCGCCGCGGCGGAACGAACGATCGGCTGGATCTCGGTCGCGACCATCCGAGCGACCTCGGCGCCCGAGATCGCGGCGGCGTACCGGTCCGCCTCCCCCACGGGATCCGATGCGATTGCGCGCGCGAGTCCGAACGCCGTCTCGCGCAGGTCGATCGTCGGGATCAACGCGATCGCCCCGGACTCGTCGAAGCGTCGCACGGTGAATCCGGAGGCCAACGTCGAGAACCGCGCGAGCGATCTCGCGGACCGGCTGGCGGGCCGGCTCGCGGCCGCGATCGGAACTTCCTCGAGCGCGTGGAGACTCACGGCGAACGCGGTCGGGTCCGCCGCATCGGGCGTCAACGAACTTTCAGCGAGCAGCCTCGCGAACAGACGCTCGCGTCCCGCGCCGGAAAACACCGCGCCGATCGGCGCACCGTACCGCTCGCGATCGAGCACGAGCAGCTCCGCGGACGCGTCCTCCACGTCGAACGGCGCTTTCACGTGGATCACGGCGATGACGCCGGGGACCTCGAGCTTGCCCTCCGGCGCGAACGGCGACGGCGGCGTCGCCGACGGGGCGCACGCGAACGGGACGAGCACGGCGGCCGCCAGCGCCGAACGGAAGAACCGTCTCATCGAACTCGCACCTCCGGGACCAGCGCGCGCAGCGCGCTGTGTTGGATCGCGCCGTCGATCACGAGGACGTCACCCTCGGCGGAAACGAGCGCGCCGACGATGCAGCGCGCCGGGTCGGACGGCTCTTCGAGGCCGAGCAGTCGCCAGGGCGCGAGCGCGATCGACGCCGCCGCGCCTTCGATTCTCGCGCCGTCGAGCTCCTCCTCCGCGGCTCCGAACGTCCACGGCGCGCCCGGGGCGCCGCGCGGCCGGACGACGAGATGCATCGGGTCGCCGCACGCGCGCATTCCGGCGAGCACGGGCGAACCCTCCTCGAACGCTCCCGCCTTCGCGAGCAGATCCGCGAGCAGGGACGCGTCGCCGGTCGCGTCGAGCACGAGCGCCTCGTTCGGCGAGAGTCCGGGAGCGGAAACGCTGCTGCGGCCCATCGAGCGCGCGTACGCCGCCGACCGGGAGTCCGCCGCCAGCGCGATCACCGCGTGAACAACGACGGACGTCGGCTCGAAGACGAACACGACGTCGACGGATCGCCAGTCGGCGAGCAACGCAAGCGCGGGCGGCATGGCGCGCGACAGCATCTCCGCCGCGTCGACTGAGGGGTGCGCGCCGTCGCCGCCCGACGCGGGCCGGAACATCCGCTTCATGCGGCTCCACGAGAGCGCAAGGTCGATCATCGCCCGCACCGCGGGCGCGACGCGGGGCAGCGCGGTCGCGACGTCGAATCGGAACCGCACGTCCGGAGCGTCACGCTCCGGATCCGCTCTCCGCGACTTCGCGTCCCGCAGCGCGGCAGTCGCCGCGAGCGCCGGCGCGACGACCCATTCGCCCTTTCCTCGCTCGACGAGCCACCGGTCGGAGGCGGAGCCGTCCGCCCGCACGATCCGTCCGTCGTCCCCCGGCGCGCGGCTCCAGCCCGCGGCCGCGAGCGACGCGTCGAACGCGCGCAGGTCCGCGATCCGCGCGAACGGCGCGACGGAGATCGTCCCCATCGGATCCATCACGAAGAACGCGCCGATCGGCTGCGTGCGGTCGATTCCCGCGAGGTCTCCCGCCGGCCATTGCGCGGCGAAATCCGCCGTGATCCACGCAGGGTCGAACAGCCCGTCCATTCCCAGCGCGGCGTACAGCTCGCCGGCCGCGGTCTCGATGCGCGAGACGCTCGCGAACTCGACGTGGCCGACCACGACGAGATCGTCCGCCGCGGGAGACCGCACGGCCGGCGCGGCGAGCGACGCCGCGATGAGGAACGCGAACATTGGTAGACCTCACACAGGAGACCGTTGCCGGCCTCGTTGTGGAAGATCCCC
>CAZOLL010000548.1:0-3227 GCA_964580365.1 uncultured Phycisphaeraceae bacterium | reverse complement strand
CATAGGTGCGGTTCGTCGTGCCCACTTCGCGCAGCTGGACACCGGCCGCTTCCAACTCGTCGGGGATGCGGAAGCCGCCGCCGATCTCGACCAGCTCGCCGCGCGCGACGAGGACCTCGCGCCCGCGCCCGAGCGCGGCCAGTGCGAGGAGCACGGCCGCGGCGTTGTTGTTGACGACGGTCGCCGCCTCCGCGCCGGTGAGGGCGACGAGCAACTCGGCGACGCGCGTCTCGCGCAGGTCGCGCTCGCCGGCGTCGGGGTCGACCTCGACGACCGCGTCGCGCGACGCCGACGCGACCGCGTCGATCGCGTCGTCCGCGAGCGGCGCGCGTCCGAGGCCGGTGTGCAGCAGGATGCCGGTCGCATTGATGACGGGCTCGTGGCGACGCGCGAGCAGGGCGCCGACCGACGCCGCGACGCGATCGGCGAACGCGGCGCCCGCGAAGAAGACGTCCGGGTCGGCCGCGGCGTCGCGCTCGGCGCGCGCGCGGAAGCGATCGACCAGCGAGCGAACGGCCTCGAGGAGCAGCGGGCGAGCGACTTCGGCGACGCGCGCGTCGCGCTCGACGCGGCGCACGAGTTCGTCGATCTGCGGAATGCGCCGCATCCGCGTGCTCGGATCGCTCATCGCGCGCCACGGTAAGGTCCGCCCGCGGCGCGAACAAGATCGGCGCGGGCCGCTCGGCGGCAATCCGCTTTGCCGACCGCGCGCGCCGTGTTACGACTCGTGCCGCATGCCCTTCGTGTGGCGCTTCGCCGACCCTCCGGACCTCGCCCGCCAGCGTGAGCTCGCCCGCTCGCTGTCGATCTCGGAGCTCTCCGCACGCCTCCTTCTGAATCGCGGCATCGGCACGAAGGACGACGCGGCGCGGTTCCTCGCGCCCGGCCTGTCGACCCTCTCGGATCCCATGAAGCTCGACGGGATGGAGCGCGCGGTCGATCGCGTGCTCGCCGCGCTCAAGAAGAAGGAGCGCATCGTCGTCTACGGCGACTCCGACGTCGACGGCGTGTCGGGCACCGCGCTGCTCGCGTCGTTTCTGCGCGCGGTCGGCGGCGACGTGCACACCTACATCCCGAACCGTCTCGAGGAGGGCTACTCGTTGACGGAGCGCGGCCTCGCGACGCTGAAGGAGCTCGGCGCGAAGGTCGTCCTCACCGTCGACAACGGCACCAGCGCCGTGGACGCGATCTCACGGCTGCAAGACGACGGCGTCGACGTGATCGTCGTCGATCATCACGAGCCGCCGAAGGACCCGCCGCGACCGCACGCGTTCTTGAATCCGAAGCGCGCCGGGTCCGACTACCCGTTTCCCCACCTCTGCGGCACCGGCGTCGCGTTCCAGTTCCTCTCCGCACTCGCGGTGAAGCTACCCGCGTCGCCGTTGCGCGAGGACGCGATCGCGCGGCTCCTGCGCCACTGCGTCGGCTACGTCGCGCTCGCGACGATCTGCGACTGCGTGCCGCTCGTCGGCGAGAACCGCGTGCTCGCCCGAGCCGGGCTGACCGCGCTCTCCGCGACCGATCATCCGGGTCTCACGGCGCTGCGCGGCGTCGCCGGCATCACGGGCGAGGTCACCGCGGACGACGTGTCGTTCCGGCTCGGCCCGCGCATCAATGCCGCCGGTCGACTCGGCCAAGCGGATCGCGCGCTCGCGCTCCTGCTCGCGGACGACGCCGAGTCCGCGCGCGACGCCGCGCGCGACCTCGACGGGAAGAACCTCGCACGCCAGGAGCTCGAGGCCGCGATCCTCCACGACGCGCGGGCGAAGGCCGCAGCGGAGCCGAAGGACGCGCGCGTTCTCGTGCTCGCCGACGAACGCTGGCACGCGGGCGTCGTCGGCATCGTCGCGAACCGCATCGCGCTCGAGTCGAACAAGCCCGCGGTGCTCATCGCGCTCAGCGGCCGCCGCAGCCGCGGCTCCGGCCGTTCGAGCCCCGGGTTCGATCTGTTCCGACTGCTGTCGTCCTGCTCGGAGCACCTGACGAGCTTCGGCGGCCACGCGTTCGCCGCCGGCCTTGAGATCGACGCCGCGCGGCTACCCGCCTTCAAGCAGGCGGTCCTCGAGCACGCGTCGCGCGACGTCGACCGTTCCGGAGAGACGCGCGAGCTGACGATCGACGCGGAGATCCCGCTCGGCGCATGCACGCCGTCGTTGATGCATGAGCTGAACCGATTGGCGCCGTTCGGCGAGGGCAACCGCCTGCCGATGTTCGCGGTCTCGGAGCTCGTCCTCGACGCGCCGCCGCGGGTCGTCGGGCGGAACGCGAACCACTTGTCGTTCACCGTGAACCAGCACGGCGCAAAGAAGCGAGCGATCGCCTACGCGATGGCGAACCGGGCCGCGGAGGTCGGGGGAGCGGGGAAGTTCGCGCTCGCGTTCACGCCCAGGTTGAACGTGTTTCGCGGGAGGGCGGACGTCGATCTCGAGGTGAAGGACATTCGACGGGCGGAGTGAGCCAACCTCGAGCAGTGGGACTCGATGCCCGCTCGTGAGTCTCCGCCTTGCGCCTCGCCACCCGGCCGACTCCGGGCGCGCTCCCGGGAGCAGTCGCTCCGCCGAGCGGCGGCTCAATCCCCGACCAGCGCCGAAAGCCGCACCGACTTCAGCGTGAAGAACGCCTGCTGCTCGATCTCGTCGAGCACGCGCGCGAGCCGCGCGCCCGCGGTGCCGGCGACCGCCGCGCCGCGACCGCCACGAGCGCCGCCGCCGTGCGCGGCCGGCCCCTCGAACACGGCCACGACGTCGAGCAACGTCACGTCCTTGGCGCGCTTCGCGAGCGTGTATCCGCCGGCAACTCCCTGCATCGACCGCGCGATGCCGGCCCGCGCGAGTTGCTGGAGAATCTTGGCGAGGTGGTGCGCCGACGCCGCGAACTTGCGCGCGATCTCGCCTGCGGTGACGAGCCTCCCCCCGGCTCGAGCCAGCTCGAGCGCGGCGTACAGCCCGAGGCGCGTGGACTTGTTCCACCTCATCGCGCGGAGAGACGCTTCTCGAGGGTAAGCACGGGCGCCGGCGCGAAGTCCGCCGCTTTCAGGAAGCGGAGCAGCGCGAACGAGTCCCACGCGACTTCGGTCTCGAGGCGCTCCACGCCGAGCGCGCGCAGGTTGGTCTCGAGCTGTTCGAGCATCGCGGAGCCGACCCGCTTTCCGGAAAACGCCGGGTCGACGCCGATGGAGTCGAGGCGAGCGACCGGCTCGGCCGTGCCGAACTCGCCGTAGTAGATCC
>CAZOLL010000547.1:0-3228 GCA_964580365.1 uncultured Phycisphaeraceae bacterium | reverse complement strand
GACCAGACCGCGCGCGCCGTCATCGGCGGCGGATCCTACGGAACGACGACCTCGTTCAGTCGCGCGCGTCCTCGAGCACCGCCTCGAGCGCCTCGTCCTTGTTCGCGGCGAGGACCAGGAAGCGGTCGAGCGACATCATCTTCAGCACCTTCAAGACGAACGCGCTGGCGCCGACGACCGCGAGCCGTCCGCCCGCCGCGCCGACTTGGTGGTGCGCCGCGATGAGCACGCCGACGCCGCACGAGTCGATCGACGTCACCGCGGTCACGTCGAGCAGGAAGCTGCGGTGCCCGTCCACGAGGAAGTCGCGGAGCAGTTCCTCGAGGCGTTCCTTCAGGAGCTTCGACGCCTCGAAATCGAGGACCGAGTCCTTGAGGACGACCTGCAAGGCACCGCCACCGGCGATCGGGCCGGCGTGGATCAGACCCTGCGGAGATTCGTTCTTCGGCATGGAGGAATGACCTGGGCTCCTCCATGTTTCGGCAAACGACCGGTCGAGAATTGAGGGGCAGTCGGAGGCGGGCTCTCGAGGAATGGGTCGCCGGTTCTGCGGAATCTGGTCTCTGGTCCCGGTCGAGCGGGTCCCCGGGTACCGGCGCTCCGGCCCCGGTTGCCGGTCATCCGGGCGACCCGTCATCCGGGAGACCGGCTCACCGGTCGACCGGCAACCGGGGCCCGAACGCCGCGACCCGGTGACCTGCTCGACTGGGAACAGAGGCCGGAGACCCGCGGGAGCGCACGTTGCGCTTCGCGCCTTCCGCCCGTCCTCACTCCCCCGTCAACACGACCCCCACGCTCCGGAACACCTCGCGCGTCCGCGCGCGCAGGAACGCCTGCACCTCTCCCGTCGCCGCGAACGACAACACGCGGCGCGCGGTCTCTTCCGCTTCCTGCAGGGTGACCGCGCGCACGAGCCGCCCGACCCCGTGCACGTACTGCTTCGCCATCGAGAACCGGCGCAGGCCGAGGCCGAGCAGCACCATCGTGCAGTAGAAGTTGCCGGCCATCTCGCCGCACAGCGACACCGGCTTGTGCGCGCGGCGGCCGGCGCGGATCACGGTCTCGATCGTGCTCAGCACCGCGGGGTGCATCTCCTGGTAGAGGCCGGCGACGCGCGCGTTGTTGCGGTCGACGGCGAGCAGGTACTGGATCAGGTCGTTCGAGCCGATCGACGCGAAGTCGACCTCGCGCAGGATCGACTCGATCGCGAGCGCGGCGGCGGGCACTTCGATCATCACGCCGAGCGGGACCTTCTCGGCGACCGGCAGCCCGCGGCGGCGCACGAGGTCGTCCTTCACGTCCTGCACGATCGCGGCGGCGCGGCGCACCTCCTCCACCGTCGTGATCATCGGCAGGATGATGCGCGCGTTGCCGTGGGCCGACGCGCGGAGCAGCGCGCGGATCTGCGCGATGAAGAGGTCGGGCCACTCGTCGCTGATGCGGAAGCCGCGCCACCCGAGCGCCGGGTTGTCCTCGTCCGTCACGCGGAAGTACGGCAGCGGCTTGTCGCCCCCGACGTCGATCGTGCGGAACGTGACCTCGCGGCCCTTCGCCTTCTCGAGCACGCTCTTGTAGACCGCGAACTGCTCGTCCTCGGACGGGAAGCTCTGCCGCTCCATGTAGATGAACTCGGTGCGGTAGAGCCCGATGCCGGTCAGGTCCTGCAGCTGCTCGAGGTCGTCGGCGGTGACGTCGCCGGCGCTCTCCACGTTCATCAGGATGTCGATCGCCGTGCCGTCGGTCGTGACGGCGGGCAGCGCCGGTTCGGAATGCAGCGCGGCGCGGATCTGCTCCAGCACGAGGCGCAGGCCGCGGTACTTCTCGATCGTGTGCGGCGCGGGGTCGACGACGACCACGCCCTCGCGGCCGTCGACGATCGCGAGCTGCCCGCCGCGCGCGGCGAGCCGGTCGAGGTCGCGGATGCCGGACACCGCGGGGATCGCGAGCGCGCGCGCGAGGATCGCCGAGTGCGACGCGGGGCCGCCGGTCTCGGTGATGATCGCGGCGAGCTTGTCGGGGTCGAGGTGCGCCGCGTCGGACGGGAGCAGCTCGTTCGTGACGAGGATGTGCGCCGCATCCGGCGCGCCCTGGACCGCCGTCTCCGGCGCGAGGTGCGAGAGGATGCGGCGGCCCACGTCGCGGATGTCGGCGGCGCGCTCGCGGGCGAGCGGGTCCTCGAGCTTCTCGAACATCTCGGACAGGCGGCGGATCGCGGACGAGACGGCCGCTTCGGCGTTGATCTGCTCGGTGCGGATCTCGCGTTCGATCTGCGACTGCAGCTGCGGGTCCTCGAGCACCTGCAGGTGCACGAGGAAGATGCGCGCGTCGTGCTCGCCGGCGCGCGTCGCCGCGGCGGCGCGGACGTCGGCGAGCTGCGCGCGCGCGGCTTTCAGCGCGGCGGCGAGCCGGTCGAGCTCGTGCGGGATCGCGGCGGGCAGGAGGCAGTAGGCCGGCGCGTCGAGCGGGAAGCTCTCGGCGAACGCGAACAGCGGCCCGAAGCCGATGCCCGGCGACACGGGGATTCCGCGGAGGACGAGCTCGCCGCGCGCGCGCGCGCCGGGCTGGACGGGCTCCATCGTCAGGCCCCGAGCTTCCCGCCGAGGTAGGCCGCGAGGTCGCTGACGTTCACGCGCTCCTGCTTCATGGAGTCGCGCTCGCGCACCGTGACGCTGCCGTTCGACGTCGTCTCGCCGTCGATCGTGCAGCAGAACGGCGTGCCGATCTCGTCCTGGCGGCGGTAGCGGCGGCCGACGGCGCCCGACTCGTCGTAGTACACGTGGAAACGCTTGCGCAGCTCGGCGGCGATCGCGAGCGACTTCTCGGGCATGCCGTCCTTCTTCACGAGCGGGAACACGGCGACGTGGAACGGCGCGAGGCGCGGGTGCAGGCGCAGCACGGTGCGCGTCTCGCCGTTCACTTCCTCCTCGGCGTACGCGTTGGCGAGGAACGCGAGCGTCGCGCGGTCGACGCCGGCGGCGGGCTCGATGACGTAGGGGTGGTAGTGCACCTTGGCCTGGTCGTCGAAGAACGTCGTGTCCTTGCCCGAGTGCTGCTGGTGCTGCTTCAGGTCGAAGTCGGTGCGCGACGCGATGCCTTCCAGCTCGCTCCACCCGAACGGGAATAGGTACTCCACGTCGGCGCACGCGTTCGCGTAGTGCGCGAGCTCGTCCTTCGCGTGGTCGCGGATGCGCAGCTTCTCGGGGTTCATCCCGAGGTCGATGTACCACT
>CAZOLL010000546.1:0-3234 GCA_964580365.1 uncultured Phycisphaeraceae bacterium | reverse complement strand
CGAGGCCTGCGATGCCGGCGCCGACGATCACGATCTTCGGTGGCGATTTCGCGAACGCGACGCGCGGCAGCGCGAGGCTCGCGAGCCCGGCGCCGGCGGCGGCGAGGAATCCTCGGCGCGTGAGCCCGCGCCGCGCGAGGTCGCGCGCCTCGGCGCGCAGCTCGGGCACGGCCGCGAGCGGGAAGCCGCGCCGGCGCGCGAGTCGGCAGTCGCGTGCCAGGTCCGCGAAGGTCTGGAGCAGCGGGGTCCTTGCCATCTGTCCTCCGGGTCCGTCGGATTACGGACCCGAAGATGATCGGGGTCGCCGCGCCGCTCGGCAACCCCGTCTTCGTCCGATTCACGAGAAGCCGGAGGAGTCCGCCATGGAAATGCCGCAGGTGACCGAGGCCCACAAGAAGGTGCACGTCTTCGCGGGACGCTGGAGCGGCGACGAGAAGGTGCACCCGTCGCCGTTCGATCCGAAGGGCGGCGCGGCCGTCGGCCGCGTCGAGAATCGCGTCTCGCTCGACGGGATGTGCGTGCTGCAGGACTACGAGCAGAAGCGCGACGGCCAGACGACCTTCCGCGGGATCGGCGTGTTCCGGTTCGACGCGCAGGACGGCCAGTACCACCTGCACTGGTTCGACTCGTTCGGCATGGCCCCGAGCGACTTCACCGGAGGCGAGAAGGGCGGCGTGTGGTCGTTCAAGGCGCCGAGCGCGATGGGGGGCTTTACGCGCTGCTCGTTCGACTTCCGGAAGCCCGGCGCCTACGCGTTCGAGATGGCGGTCTCGCAGGACGGCAAGCAGTGGTTCCCGTTCATGGAGGGGAACTACCGCAAGTCGTGACGCCGCCGCTCAGCGGTTCTCGCCGGAGTCCTGAGTCGGAGGAGCAAGCGTCGCGTCGGGCGCGTGCGTCCGCCACTCGAACTCCGCGTCGTCGAAACCGTCGTCCGTCGACACGAGCTCCGCGCGGACGCGGAAGAGGTCGATCGGGCCGAGCGACACCGCGAGCGTGAACCGCTCGATCCGGTCGGAGTCCGCGTCGATCGTCACGGTCGACTCCGTCCACAGCGGCGAGTCGTCCTTTCCCGGGTCCTTCGGCCGCGCGATCTTGAACGCGCGGCGGTTCGCGCGCTTCTCGAACGACGACGTCGTCTCCTCGATGACGAGCGCGTCCTTCCCGGTCGACGACGACGCGAGCTCGCGCACGAAGTCGAAGCTCAGCATCTTCATCAGGTCGAACGACTCGTCGAAGTTCACGCTCGACTGCCCGCCGTCGGAGTTCGACTCGATCTTGATCGAGTCGAGCGACACGACGTTCTTCTCCGCGTCGTAGGACCACGCGCGTTCGCCGTCGAACCCGGCGACCGGGCGCGCAGCCGAGAGCGCGGCGACGTCGCGCACGCCCGCGAACAAGAGGAAGCGGTTCGGCCGCTTGATGCGCAGGTACTGGCGGTCGCCGAGCGGCGCGCCGTACTCGCGCGGCTCGTCCGCGAAGAGGTTCGAGAGCAGGTCGACGGTCGGTGAGGTCAGCACGATCTCGAGCGTCGCGTCGTCTTCGCCCGCGAGACGCGCGGCCGCGGCCGCGACTGCCTCGCGCGCGCTCGCAACCGCGCGCGTCCCCGGGACGAGCGCCATCGTGACGGCGATCATCGCGAGCACCGCCGCGGCCACCGCGACGCCGCGCATGCGCGAGCGTCGTTCGACGGCGCGGTCGCCTTCCGCCGCCGAGCGGAGCCGGGCGGGAAGCGGCGGCGCCGAATCGATCTGCGCACGGAAGTGTGCGCGCAACGTGCGGCTCAGGTCATCGTCGATCGCGTTCATCGAGTCCCTCCGAATGCACCGGTTGCAGTCGCTCGCGCAGGCGCCGGCGAGCGCGGTGGAGCGTCACGCGGACGACTTCCGGCGACGTGCCGAGGATGCCGGCGATCTCGGCCGACGGCTGGTCGAGCCCGTCCGCGAGGAAGAGCGCGGCGGCCCAGGAGCGCGGCAGCTCCGCGAGCGCCGCGGCCACGCGCTCGGATTCGTCGCGCGCCTCGAGCCGCTCGAGCGGCGACGCGTCGCCGTCCTGCGGTTCGGAGTCCTCGGCGAGCGCGAGCGCGTCCTTGCGGCGCGCGCGGTCGATCCACAGGCGCCGCACGGTCGTGAGGAGGAGGGCTCGCAGCGGGCGGCCGACGTCGATCGATCCGGCGTTCGCGATCAACCGCAGGTAGGCGTCCTGTGCGAGATCCTCGGCGGTGGCGGAGTCGCGGGTGAACTGGCGCGCGAACGCCGTCACGACCGGCCAGTCGCCGAGCGCTCGAGCCATCCAATCCGTGCAGTCCGTGCGACCCGTGGGGTTTTCCGCCACGACGCCTCCTGCGACGCCTCACGGAAGCCGGGAGCGGGACGTTAACCGGATTCTTCGAGAAAGCCCGTCACGTGGAGCCGGCCCGGCAACCCGTGGAGTTGCGAGCGCGCGCCGGCGCGCACCGCACCCGACGTCTTCTTCAGATGGACTCCTTCGGAGGTGTTGCTTGACCCGTCGTTCCTTCCCGCTCGTCTCGATGCTCGTGCTCCTCGCGGTCCCGTGTGCGAATGCGCAGGTGATCCAGGCGCCGTACAGCGGCTCGTACTCCTTCGTCGACCTCGGCAGCGCCCCCGGCGTGCCGGCGAACTACGGCGGCATCACGTTCCACCCGACGAATGCCAACGTGATCATGCTCGGTGGCGCCGCGAACGGCGGCGCCGGGGCGGTCTACTCGGTCAGTGTGGTGCGCGGCGCCGGTAACCACATCACCGGTTTCACGGGCTCTGCGACGCAGTTCTGCACCGCGCCGAACATCGACGGCGGGCTGCAGTTCGGCCCCAGCAACGTGCTGTTCGCGACGACCTACTCGAACAACATGCTGCACCAGATTCCCGCCGGCCAGGCGGCGCCGACGAAGTCGATCGACCTCACCGCGTTGGGCATCTGGCCGTCGACCGGCTCGCTGCAGATCACGCCGCCCGGTTACGTCGGCGCCGGCAAGCTCCGGATCCTGTCGTTCAGCGGCAGCACGTGGAACACGGCGACGCTCGTGTCCGACGGCAGCGGCACCTTCAACCTCAGCAACGTCGTCGCCGGGCCGATCCTCGGCGGCGGGCTCGAGGGAATGATCTATCCGCCGAGCGGCTCGCCCAACTTCGTGAACTTCACGCAGGTGCTCGTCGTCGAGTGGGGCACCGGCAGCATCGTGGCCTACACGCTCGATGCGAACGGCGACCCGATCCC
>CAZOLL010000545.1:2959-3237 GCA_964580365.1 uncultured Phycisphaeraceae bacterium | reverse complement strand
AGTCCGACACAGCTTGGGCGCTTCCACAGGAAGCGCTCGTCAGGACGCACCATGGGGCGGGAGCCTACTCGATCGTCGCGTCCTGCTAGGGTCTCGCCCCGTGCGTCGCTTCTTGATGCTCGAGTTCGGCTGCAAGGTGAACCGCTTCGACGGCCAGCGCGTCCGCGCCGCGCTCGAGCGCGGCGGATTCGTGGAGGCGCGCGCGGGCGAACAGGTCGCGCTCGGCGTCGTGCATGCGTGCGCGGTGACCGATCGCGCCGTGCGCCGCGGTCGACAGG
>CAZOLL010000545.1:0-2949 GCA_964580365.1 uncultured Phycisphaeraceae bacterium | reverse complement strand
GACGGCGCGCGCCTGATCGTGACCGGCTGCATGACCGCGGTCGATCGCGCGCGCTACCACGCCGTCGTCCCCGACGTCGTCACCGTGCCGGCCGGCGAGCTCGAAAGACTCGGCGACGTCCTCGACGAACTCGGCGCCGCCCCGAATCCGCGCGGGCGCCCCATCGCACCGGTCGCGCCGAACGCGCCGATGGCACCGGTCGCACCGGTCGCGTCGGGCGTGAGCGCTTCGCGCACCGCGTTGCCGGAAGACGCGTTCGAGGAGCGCACGCGCGCGTTCCTCAAGGTGGTCGACGGTTGCGACGCGCGCTGCGCGTTCTGCGTGATCCCCTCGATCCGCGGGAAGATCGCGAGCCGCCCGCGGTCCGAGATCCTCGAGGACGCGCGCCGCTTCCTCGCACGCGGCTTCCGCGAGCTGGTGCCGTGCGGCGTCCACCTCGGCCACTACGGCCGCGACACGGGCGACCGCCTCGTCCTGCTGCTCGACGCGCTGGTCCGACTCGACGGCGACTTCCGCGTGCGGCTCTCGTCGATCGAGGTGAACGAGGTGGACGCCGCGCTCGCGGAGCGCCTGGCGCGCGAGCCGAAGCTCGCCCCCCACCTGCACATCCCGCTGCAGAGCGGCGACGACGCCACGCTCGCACGCATGCGGCGACCGTACACCGCGCGCCAGTACCTCGACCGCGTGCGCCGCTTGCGCGCGGAGTGTCCGGACGTCGCGCTGACCACCGACGTCATCGCCGGCTTTCCCGGAGAGGACGAGGCCGCGTTTCGCGCGACGCTGGACGTCGTGGACGAAGCGGGGTTCGTCGGCGTGCACGCCTTCCCGTTCTCGCCGCGGGAAGGGACCGAAGCGGCGCGCCTGCCCGCGCAGGTCGATCGCGCGGAAATCCGCTCGCGCGTCGGCCGACTCTTGCGCCGCGCGCGCGTGCGGCGGCGCGAGTGGCTGGATTCGCGCATCGGGAGCCGCGCGCGCGTGCTGATCGAGGAGGAGTCGGCAGCGGTCTCGATCGGACGATGCGAGCACGGAGTCCGCGTGCGATTGCCCGGAGGCATCCCGAACTCTACGTTCGTCGCGTGTCGGATCGCCGGCCACGCCGCGGACGACCTGATCGGAGCGCCCGAACCTTCATGACTGCCGGCGAGCGCGCGCGCGCCTCGAAGACCGTGAAAGCACAGCTCGAGTCCGACCTCGTGTTCGGGCTCGAGGAGATCCCGCGTCGCGCGCCGCGCGCAACGGCCGCGCCGACCGGAGCGGCGGCACGGGCGCCCGTCGCCGCGATGGTCCGCGAGTCGAGCGCGCCGCCGCCGCGTCCACCGGCCGACGTCAAGGTGCACGTGGCGCCCCTCAAGGCCCGCCTCGGCGACGCGGCGAAACGCGCGGAGCTCGACCGCCTCGACGACGAAGTGCGCGGCTGCGTCTCGTGCAAGCTCTCGCGCACGCGCACCTACCCCGCTCCCGGCGAAGGCAACGTCGACGCGGACCTCCTCTTCATCGGTGAAGGCCCGGGTGAAGAGGAAGACCGCTCCGGCCGTCCGTTCGTCGGTCGCGCCGGCGAGCTGTTGACGAAGATCATCGTCGCAATGGGCTTCACGCGCGAATCGGTGTTCATCGCGAACATCGTGAAGTGCCGCCCGCCCGAGAACCGTGTGCCGGAACCGGACGAGGTCGTCGCCTGCTCGCCGTTCCTCGACCGTCAGATCGACATCGTGAAGCCGAAGGTGATCTGCACGCTCGGCCTCCCGTCGACGCGCGCGCTCCTCAAGATCACTTCGGGCATCACCGCCGTGCGCGGCAAGAAGCACCTCTACCGCGGCATCGTCGTCGTCCCCACCTTCCACCCCGCCTACCTGCTGCGCAACCCGGCCGAGAAGCCGAAGGTCTGGCAGGACGTGCAAATGATCGCGAAGCTCGTCGTCGAGCTCGGCGGCGTGGTGCCGAACCCGCCGGCAAGTGCGGCCGGCGCGGCCGAAGCACCTCGAGGAGACACGGCGTGATCGGCGCAGCGATCGGCATCGAGCTGTGCGACGGCGCGCTGAAGGCCGTCGAGGTGAAGCGCCTCGGGCGCAAGCTCTCGGTGACGTGGGCCGACTACCGGCCGTACGCGCGTGCCGAGCACGGCGCCATCCAGGTGGAGGCGGGCCTCGAGATGCGCGCGGCGGCGACGCTGCGCACCTTCCTCGCCGAGCATCGCCCCGGGCCGTTCGATCGCGTGTACGTCGGCTTCCCCGCGATCGGCACCTTCAACCGGCTGATCCAGGTGCCCGACGTCGGCCAGGACAACATCGAGGATCTCGCGCGCTTCGAAGCGCACCGCTCGCTGCGCGGACCGGCCGACGACTACGAGATCCGCTGGCGCGCCCTCGCCTCGCCGGGCCACGGCCGCGAGACGCCGTGCCAGCTGTTCGCCGTGCGCAAGAAGCTGCGCGACGCGTTCGTCGCCGATCTCGCCGACGCGGGACTCGAGTTCGACCGCTTGCTCTTGTCGCCCGAAGCGCTTGCGCTGTTCGTGCGGCACGACCGCCCGCGCATCGGTGACCGCATCATCGTGTCGATCGGCCTGCGCGCGACCGAGGTCGTGTACCTGCGCGACCAGGGCTTCTGCTTCCGCACGCTCCCGCTGGGCGTCGTCGGCCTCGAATCGTTCACCGACGCTCAGGCGAAGAAGCGCACCGAAGCCGCGCGTCTCCTGGTCCGTCGAATCGCCGCGGAGATCGGCAAGGGCGTCACGTTCTTCTTCGGCAAGGGCGGCTTCGAGCCGAACGCCGTCAGCCTCTTCGGCGAGGGCGCGCAGAACGAGGACGTGTGCGCGGAGTTCCGCCGGCTGTTCCCGACGCAGGTCGAGGCGATCGGCGAGCTGAACCGCATCCGCATCGACAAGCGCCTCGCCGACCGCTCGAAGGCCGGCGTCGCGGCGTCGGTGCCGTGGATGGGCTCCGCGCTCGGCCT
>CAZOLL010000544.1:0-3238 GCA_964580365.1 uncultured Phycisphaeraceae bacterium | reverse complement strand
GCGGTGAAGAAGGCCAACGCCACCCGCTATGGCCTCTCCGCGAGCGTGTGGACCGGATCGCCGCTCGACCCGGCCCAGGACACGTCGATGCTTGCGCCCGAAGAGTGCTCGGTCACCGAACGGGACGTCGAGGTGACGCCGTGAGCCGCCGCGTTCACGTCGGCGCGGTGCTCGCGGTCTTCGTCCTCACGGCGCTCTCCACCGGATGCGCGACCGACCCGGACCGCGCGACGCTCGAATCGCCGCCGCCGTTCTTCGACGAGGACCGCGTCCCGGTCGCGATGCGCCTGTTCGAGAAGGGGCGCACGGATCTCGCGCAGCCGATCGTCGACGAGCTGCTCGCGCAGCATCCCGACGATCCGCGCGCGGACGTCGCGCTCTACCTCGCGGCCGAGTGCCGGCTGCGCGAGGGCCGGCTGGACGGGGCGTTCGCCCAGTATTCACTGTTGATCGAGCGCTTCCCCGCGTCGCGCGTGACGCGCGCGGCGCCGGCGCGGCTGTACCAACTGGGTCTCGCACTGCTCGAGCGCGAGCCGGAGTCGCTGGTCGAGCGGCTCGCACCGAGCTTCGCGCTCGCGATCGACGCGTTGTCGCGCGTCGCGATCGACTTCCCAGGATCCGAGTGGTGCGACGACGCGTGGCTCGCGCTCGGCGACGCCCACCTGCGCGAGGGGCGCGCGGACTACGCGGCGATCGCGTTCGACCGACTCGCGCGCGAGAAGCCGGACTCTCCGCTCGCGGAGGAAGCGTGCTTCCGCGTGGCGATCGCGCTCGCGGCGCGGATGCGCGGCGAGCGTTCGGACGTCGTCCCGCTCGCAGAGGCGCGGCAGGCCGCGGCGCAGTATCTCAAGCGCTACGGGACGGAGGGACGCTTCGCGAACGAGGCGCTCGAGCGGATCCGCGATTGGACGCGGGCGATGGCAGACCACGAGCGCGACGTCGCGGCGTTCTACGCGCGCGCCGGCAACGACGCGGCGGCGCTCCTCCACAACAACAATGCGGACCGGCTCCTCGGCTCGGATCGCGAGGGCGGCGAAGGCTCGGACTCGCTCGACCTCTACCTGCAGCGCTTCGATCGACCGCCTTGGGAGCGCGACCGCCCGCTGCCGCCGCTGTTGTCGGACTGAGTCACTTCTTCTTCGCGAGGAACCCGTCCCACGCCTTGTCGGCCTTCGGCTTCAGGGTCGCGGTCCCCTCGTCCTGCCACTTCGCGCGCGTGTCGGCGAAAAGGCCGTCGTAGTAGAGCATCAGGTGGCCGTCGATGATCAGGAACGACTCCGGGTCGATCTCGACCTTGTCGTCCTTCGCCATGCCGTAGGCGCACCAGCCGCCGTACGCCGGCTCGAACTTCGTCGGGTCCTTCACGAAGAGGTCGCGGTGCTCGGTCGTCGCGAACCGGTAGTGCACACCGCGAAAGTCGTACGTGATCTTCTCGTCGCCCTCGGTCGGCGTGCCTCCGCCCTCGGGAAAGTACGCGACCGGGTCGTACCCCGCGATCGCGAGGCCGTCTTCGCCGAGGTTGTATTGCGAGACGTCGCGCGCGAGCTTCGGGTCGGGCGGCGCCTTCTCGGCGCCGGGTTTCTTCTCGCCGTCGTGCTTCGCCGCGTCCGAGGTCTTGTCGCCGTCCGCTTTCTTGCCTTCGAGCGGCGTCACGGCGGGCGCGCTCGCCGGCGCGGGCGGATCCTGCGGGAGCATCGAGAGGACGAACGGGAGGAACAACGTGGCGAACGCGCTCATGGGGATCTCCGGTCGCGGGGCCGGATTCGATGCGCGTTCGTCCGGCGAGGTTTCAGCGCCCGACAATTCCGGATTCCCCCCGACACGTCGCCCGATCCTGCGCCATCCAATGGACGTCACCCTTCTCGGACACCTCCCTTGATCACCTGCCGCGAACTCCTCGACTTCCTCCACGACTACGTCGAGGGCACCCTGTCCGCGAACGACCGCGCGAAGTTCGAGCGCCACCTCTCGGTGTGCGACCCGTGCGTCCACTACCTCGCGGAGTACCGGAAGACGATCCGCCTGGCGAAGAGTGCGAACGGCGCGAAGGAAACGAACGACACGCCCGCGGAGCCGCTGCCCGAGGCGCTGGTGCGGGCGATCCTCGAAGCGCGCACGAGCCGTCGAAAGGACTGACGGCTCGGCAGGTCTCCACGCTGCGACCGCTTCGACCGACGGTCCCCGGTTTCCCCGATCAACCGATCCGCTTCGCGAGCCGGTCCCCCACCCGCAGCGCATTCGCGATGATCGTCAGCGACGGGTTCACGGCCGCGCTCGACGGGAAGAAGCTCGCGTCGACGACATAGAGGTTGTCGACCTCGTGCGTGCGGCAGTCGACGTCGAGAACCGACGTCTTCGGGTCCGCCCCGAATCGCATGGTGCCGCACTGGTGCGAACAGACCGAGACCGGCATGCGCGTGGCGCGGAAGTGGCGCGCCACGTCGAAGCTCGGCCCTTCGATCTTCGCGACGAGCGCGGCGAGCTGCCGGTTCAAACGCTCGTGCGCCTGGACGTTGTTCGGCCGGTAGTCGACGACGATGCCGCCGTTCCCATCGAGCCGCACGCGGTTCTCCGCATCCGGCAGGTCCTCGGACGTCGTCCAGAACTCGAGCGAGTGCGTGGAGAGATGCTCCGCGTCGAGCCCCTCGTCCGCGCCGACGCCGGGCGGGAACGCCGCGAGCAGCTCCGCGGGCGTCCGGTTCAGCGGCTGCACGAGCCCCATCGGGAACTCCCATGCGTCGGACGCGTGGTACCAGTCGCTGAGGCCCCAGGTCTTCTGCAGCACGGTGCGGTTCTCGTGGCGCGAGAGCGCGAACACGGCCGAGTTCTGGTGGCTCATGTAGTGGCGGCCGACGAGGCCCGTGCCGTTCGCGAGCCCGTCGACGTGCGCGCCGTTGCGCGAGCGCAGGAGCAGCGCCGCCGAGTTCACCGCACCGCACGCGACGACGACGACGTCGGCCTCGAACCGCTCGACGCGTCCGTCGACGTCCGCGAGCACCGCCGTCACGGCGCGGCCCTTCGCGTCGGTCTCGAGGCGCGTGGCGCGCGCGTTCCGCAGCAGCGTGACGTTCTCGTAGCGCAGCGCGGGCTCGACGCAGATCACCTGTGCGTCGGCCTTGCCGCGCACGAGGCACGGGAAGCCGTCGCACGTATCGCAACGGATGCAGGCGTCGCCTTCCTTCTTCTGATCCCTCTCCTCGGCGAGCAGCAGCCCGAGCGGCAGAGGCCACGGGTTCAC
>CAZOLL010000543.1:0-3241 GCA_964580365.1 uncultured Phycisphaeraceae bacterium | reverse complement strand
CGAGTGAACAGGTACCAGACCATGACTCCGGTCGCGATCAGCGCCGCCGTCTGCGCGTAGGCGTACCGCTCCGGGAACCACTGCGGCGCCGCACCGGCCGCGAGCGCGATCAACACGCCCATCAGCGCCTCGCCCGTGATCAACCCGGACGACAGGAGCATCCCGACGTTCTCGGTGTTCTGACGCACCTCGTGCGGCTGGTCCTTCACCTTTCGCATGATCAACCAGCTCATCACCGCGCCGACGAAGATCAGGACCGAGAGTCCGAACGGAAGGTAGATACCGACCGCGACCGCGAGGATCGGGAAGCGGAACGAGGAGCCGCGCTTCTCCTGCAGCTTGTCGAGCAGGATGAGCAGCACCGCGAGCGCACAGCCGAGGTAGATGTAGTTCCAGCCGATCCCCTGCCCGAAGATGCCGGTCGACACGTCCTTCATCAGAGTCGCTTGCGGCGCGGCGAGCGCCTGCGGCAGCTCCGCGATCTCGTGATTCGCGAACTTCTCCGCCGCGACCGGCGACACGCGGCCGATCCCGCTCGAGACGTCGAGCACGCGCAACACCCACGGGATCGCAGCCGCCGACGCGATCGCGCCGAGCACGAGGCACACCTGCTGTTTCCACGGTGTCGCGCCGACGAGATGCCCGCACTTCAGATCCTGCAGGTTGTCGCCCGCGATGCAGGCGCCGATGCAGATCACCGCCGCGAGGTAGATGACCGCAGCCGGACCGACCTTCGCCGCGACTCCTTCGTTGCCCATCAACTGCAGCAGCACGAGCGACGACACGATCACCGTCGCCATCGTGACGCCCGACACGGGGTTGTTCGAGCTGCCGACGAGACCCGCCATGTATCCCGCGACCGCCGAGAACAGGAAGCCGAAGACGATCATCAGCACGGCCATCACGCCGGCGATCATCGCCGCGTTCGGCGCGTCGCCGAGCGCGTGCAGGAACACGAAGTACAGCGGCACGAGCGCGATGAGCGACACGACGAGCAGGTACGGGATCGGCGCGTCGCGCTCGGTGCGCGGCACGCCGGCGCCGCCGGCGCCGCCCTTCTTGAAGGCGCCGAGGCTCACCTTCACGCCGGTGATCAGCGGCTTGGCGAGCGTGATCAGCGACCAAATGCCGCCGACGATCATGCAGCCGACGCCGATGCGCCGGCAGTCCTTCCATGAGAGCCCGGCGATCGCCTCCCACTGCTCGGGCGAAATCAGCGACCAGTTCGTGCCGGCTGCGACGCCGGCGTCCTGCATGAGCCGGTCGGAGTTCATCAGCCAGTTCACCGGGACGCCGATGATCGTGCCGATCACCGCGCCCATCAGCATGAGGACACCGACGTTCAGCCCGACGATGAAGCCGATGCCGAGGAGAGACGGCGCGAGAGTGGCGTCGATCGTGAACAACCACTTGTTCGCGAGCCACGAGCGCGTGGCCGCGGCGGTGTCCGTGAAGACCTTGAAACCGCCTTCGAGCAGCTTGAACGCCGCGCCGACGCCGGTCGCCTCGAGCAGGAGTTTGAAGCCGCTCGCGCCGGACTGGCCCTGCGCGTCGTCCTTCCCCGCCTCGCGCTCGACGCCGCCCGTCTTCAACACCTCCGCGGTCGCCACGCCCTCCGGGAACTGCAGCCCGACGTCGACGATGAGCGCGCGGCGCAGCGGCACGGTGAACGCGACGCCCATGATCCCGCCGAGCACCACCATGATGCAGATCGGCAGGTACTCGTACTCCGACCACGCCCCCATCATCACGAGCGCCGGAACCGTGAAGATCACGCCCGACACCGTCGACGCGCCGGCGGACGCGACGGTCTGCACCATGTTGTTCTCGAGGATCGTCGAGCGGCGAAACATGCGCAGGACGCCGAGCGACACCGCCGACGCCGGGATCGACGCGGCCACCGTCATGCCGACGCGCAGGCCGAGGTAGGCGTTCGCCGCGGCGAGCAGCATCGCGAGGACGAGGCCGAGCACGATCGCCTTGACCGTGATCTCGCCCATCGACCTCTCGGGCGGGACGACCGGCTGCGGGATCGGCGTTTTCTCTGCGGGCATTCGGCTCTCCGCGCTCAATGGACGCGCAACGGCGGTGATCTACCAGAAAAAGTCGGCGCGCCTCGCGCGCGCCGCGTCGTCACGCGTTTCGTTTCCGGCGGACGCTCGCGGGGATGCCGACCAACAGGATCCCGAGCACGAGGCTCCAGACCGTGCCGCCGATCGACGTGAAGACGCCGACCGTCCCTGCCGCCTTCAGCTTGTCCATGGTCGTCGCGCCGATCGGCGGACCACGCGACGTGTCCTCACGGCCGAGCTCCTTCGCCGCCTTCTCGCGAGAGTCCCAGAAGCCGTCGCCGGCGTCCTCGAACTTCTTCTGCAACGTCACGAACTGCGTGTCGGAGTAGAAGCGGCCGTGGCTCCACCCCTTGAACTGCGCGACCGAATAGCTGATCGCGTTCGGCAGACCGAAGCACAAGACGCCGAGGAGGAGCGCGCCGACGAGCAGCGACTTCCACGCCAGCGCGTCGAGCACGCCTGTGAACCCCGCGAAGAGGAAGATCACCGCGATCGTCGCGTAGACGCTGAGCATCGCGACGACGTTCAGGTCCGTGGTGCACGCCTCGGTCACGAGTCGTCCAGCCGCGACGATCCAAGCCGTCAGGATCACCGGCTTCAGGCCCGAGAAGCTCCGCTGCAGCACGCCCATGCTTTTCCTCCGGTTCGAATCGAGTCGAGTCGCGCAGAGCGTAGCGACCGCCGCGGGAAGCGGCATGATCGTGCGCGCGAGTCCGGCCCCGAACATTCCCCGCGAACCCGATGCGCGCGTTCTACAGCGACACGTTCCGCCTCCCGCTGCCGCCGGCGCACACGTTTCCGATGGAGAAGTACAGGCTCCTTCGCGAGCGCGTGCTCGCGAGCAGGCTGCTCGCCGAAGAAGACCTGCGTGTCCCGCGCGCGGCGACCGACGACGAGCTCGCGCTCGCGCACGAACGAGACTGGGTGCGCCGCGTCGCGGACGGCCGGCTGACGCCCGACGAAGTTCGTCGCATCGGCTTCCCGTGGTCGCCCGAGATGGTCGAGCGCTCGCGGCGCTCGGCGGGCGCGACGATCGAGGCGTGCGCCGCGGCGCTCGAGGACGGCGTCGCCGCGAACCTCGCCGGCGGCACGCACCATGCCTTCCGCGACCACGGCGCCGGCTACTGCGTGTTCAACGACAGCGCGGTCGCGGCGCGGGTGCACCTCGA
>CAZOLL010000542.1:721-3248 GCA_964580365.1 uncultured Phycisphaeraceae bacterium | reverse complement strand
CGCGTCGAGGACGTCGCCGACCCAGCGGTCGGCGACGCGGGCGCTCGCGGCGTAGCGCGTGCGGCCGTATCCGACGAGCTTCTCGCGCGTCGCGTCGTCCGGCGCGGCGGCGATCTCGGCGGCGAGATCCGCGGACGGCGAGCCGGCAGCGAACGGCGTCCATGCGTCGGGCGCGCCGAGCGCGTCGAAGTCGGCGCGCGGCGCGACGTAGTTGTGCGCGACGTACGAGTGCAGGAAGACGAACCGCGGCGCGCGGCGTGGCTCGGACAAGGTCGCGAGCAGCGCGGCCCGGGCCTTCGCGCTGTCCTCGTCCGACTCGATCGCGTCCGGCCGCGCGGCGCGGCGCTCGGCGACCCACGCGGGGTCGGGGTAGGCCGTGTCGTTCGCGTCGAATCGTTCGAAGCCGCGCTCGAACCCGAACGCCGGGTCCACCCATCCGCCACCGGTAAACGCGAGGGTCCGGTACCCCGCGGTGCGCAGCTCCTCCGCGATCAGCGGCGTGCCCGGTCCGATGCGCCGATGCGCACCGACGACGCCGTGCCGGTCGGGTGCGGTGCCCGAGAGCAACGACGCGTGCGATGGCAGCGTCCATGGCGCGGCGGCGAACGCGCGCTCGAACATCGTGAACGACGCGAGCCGCGCGGCGAGGCGCGGCATCCCCGACCCGATCGAATCGGCGCGCAGCGTGTCGATCGACACGAGCACGACGTCCGGGCGTCGATCGTCCCCCGCCGGCTCTCCTTCGAGGATCGGCGCGCCGAACGCGACGAACCCCGGAACGCCACCAGGTCCGGCCGCGCGCGCGGAGAGTTCGACCTCGACGTCGTGTCCGATCATGTCGGACAGGTCGAGTGCGACCGCGCGCCACCGTGAATCGTCCACCGGAACGGCGACGCGCTGCGCCTCGTGACCTGGCGCGCGGACCTCGATCACCGCTTCCATCCCGCTTCCGGCGAACGCGGCGACCTCGGCGACGAGTCGCGGTGCACGCGCCGGGAGCGTCGCCCGGAACGTGCGCGCGGCCGGCGTCTCGAGGACGATGCTCTCGGCGGTCACGCCGGCGCAGGTCACGCGAAGAACACCGGGAGCGATCTGGCGGGACGGGAAGTTCTCTGCGAGCCAGATCTCGCGACGTCCGACCGCGAGCAGCTCGAAGCGCGCCTCGGCTTGCGCAAGCGGCGCGGTCGTCGCGAGCCCGACCACGAGCACGCGTGTCCCCGGTCGCGGAAGCACGACGCGTTCGAGCGGCGCCGGCACGGACCACGTCGGCACGAGCGATTGGAACGTCGACCCGCCGACGCGCATCAGATCGTCGATCGTCTTCGGGTCGATCGCGGCGATCGACGGCACGGGCCACTCGATCGCGAACGCGCGATCGATCGCGGCGCGCTCGGAGGCGAGGCTCATCCGAACGAGCACGGGCGTCGCATCCGGCAGTTCGGCCGCCGCGAGGGCGATCGTCGTGTCGCGCGGGAGACCCAGCGAGTCGAGCGTCGACGCGGCCCACGGGGCGTCCGTGCCGCGCGCGACGAACCGCCCGGCTGCGGGTGCGCCGTCGAGCGCGCCATTCGCGATGCGTCGCGCGCTCCTCATCGCTTCCGAGTGCGCGGCGCCGACCGGATCGACCCGGTCGCGGATTCCGGACTCGTTCGCCAGATCGACCAGCCGCACGAGGCCCGGCGGGTCTGCAGCCGGCGGCGCATGCCGACTGCAGCCGCCGCACGCGGCGACGAGCAAGACCGCGCGCAGCATCGATCGCTTCGCCCGAACCGCTGGTTTCGCCATCGCGCGCGTCAGCCGGAGTTCTTCGCCTCGTCGCGGTAGGCGTCGCGGAACGATGCGCCCGCCTTCACCTTGTCGAGGACGCGCGCGGTCGCCTGCAGCTTCGGGTCGGACGCGGCCTTCTTCAGCGCCTCCTCGTCGAAGCGGATGCCGGGGACCACATGAGCGAGCACGCGGAGCACGGCGCCGATGCGATCGTGCGCGCGGAACAGCGGCGGCTTCAGGAGCTGGAAGTCGCGGTGGTACCCGGACGGCAGGTCGCGCACGACGGCGAGCGCGGCCTCGCGGTCGATCGACACCTGGCGCGCGTGGGCGCGCGAGAGCTCGAGCACGTCCGGATTGCGCTTCTGCGGCATCAGCGACGAGCCGGTGGTCGCGGCGGCCGGCAGCTCGACGAAGCCGAACTCGACGGTCGAGAACAGCCACAGGTCTTCCGCGAGCTTGCCCACGTCGAGCGCGATGCCTTCGAGCGCCGTGAGGTACGCGAGCTCGGCGCGGCCGCGCGCGTGCTGCACGTGGGTCACCGGACGGTCCGCCTCGACGAAGCCGAGCGCGCGCGCGACGTCGTCGCGCGGCAGGTCGAGCGGGACGCCGTAGCCTGCGCCGCTGCCGAGCGGGCAACGCGCGATGCGCGGCTTCACCCCCTCGAGGTCGACGAGATCGTCCTCGAGCGAACGCGCGTGCGCGCCGAGGACCGCTTCCACCGTCGACGGCATCGCGCGCCGCAGGTGCGTGTACCCGGGGA
>CAZOLL010000542.1:0-711 GCA_964580365.1 uncultured Phycisphaeraceae bacterium | reverse complement strand
TCGGCAACTTTCCGCTGCGCGACGAGAGGTCGGAAAGCGCGGCGACGAGCGCGCGCGTCGCTGATGTCGTCTCGCCGATCGCGTCGCGCAGCCAGAGCAGCACGTCCACCGCCACCTGCTCGTTGCGGCTGCGCGCGGTATGGAGCTTTTTCGCGAGCGCGCCCACCTCGCCGGCGAGGCGCCGCTCGACCGCCGAGTGGACGTCCTCGTCCTGCTCCTCGACGGTGAACGTGCCGGCGTCGAACGCCGCGTGCAGGCGCTCGAGCCCCGCCTTCAACTGCTTCGCTTCGTCCGCGGTGAGGATGCCCGCCTTCGCGAGACCGTCGACGTGGGCCATCGAGCCGCGCAGGTCGTGCGGGACGAGCCTGCGGTCGAGCACGAAGTCGTCGCCGACGGTGAAGCGCAGCACGGCTTCGTCGATCGGATCGCCGCGGTGCCAGACCGGCGACTTGCCGGATGCGGCGTCGTTCTTTTCGGTCATCGCGTGCGCTCCTCGATCACCCGGCGGACCGCGCGCGCGACTTCGCGAGGTCGGCGAGCGCGGCGAGTGTGGCCGGGATCATCCGAGAGTAAGCGGAAACGCCCGCCTCGACCTCGGCGAGCGTGATGAACTCGTCGGGCGTGTGCGAGCGCAGCGTCTCGCCGGGGCCGACCTTCACCGCCGGCACGCCGCGCAGGAGCGCCATGTCGGAGAGCGTCGTCGAGCCGACG
>CAZOLL010000541.1:0-3271 GCA_964580365.1 uncultured Phycisphaeraceae bacterium | reverse complement strand
CGGGCGAAAGCTGTGTCTGCCCCGCGACACGGTGAGCCCGATGCAACGCGGAGATCGGGCCTCCCAACGCGTGTGGCACGCCCGGCAGGAGTCGAACCTGCAACCGCCGGATTAGAAATCCGGAGCTCTATCCAGTTGAGCTACGGGCGCGCGTCGCGGACTCGCGAGCAGACTACTGCGTGCGGGGGTGCGGCTGAAGCGGCGTGCGGTCCGAGGTGACGCTGCGTTCCTTGACCGTTCTCGCGCGCGGTTGGTAGCGTCCTCGCCCCTCGGCTCCGATCCCGACTCGGGTAGTGGAACGGAGCCCTTCCCTTCTTCGAGGCGAATCCGATGCGCGTCTTGGTCGTCGGCGGCGGCGGACGTGAGCATGCGCTCTGCGCCGCGCTTCGGCGCTCGCCGCGGCTCACGCGCCTGTACGCGGCGCCCGGTAATGCCGGCATCGCCGATCTCGCCGAGTGCATCGACATCGCTGCGACCGACGTCGTCGCACTCGCCGACTTCGCGGAGCGCGAGAAGATCGACGTCACCGTCGTCGGCCCCGAGAGCGCGCTCGTCGCGGGGATCGGCGACCGGTTCGCCGCTCGCGGGCTGAAGCTGTTCGGCCCGGACCAGCGCGCCGCCGAGATCGAAGGCAGCAAGTCGTTCACGAAGGATCTGTGCCGCAAGTTCAAGATCCCCACCGCCGCGTCGTGGACGTTCACGGAGTTCGACGCCGCGCGCCGCTTCCTCGACTCCGTGCTCGACTGGCCGGTCGTGGTGAAGGCGGACGGCCTCGCCGCGGGAAAAGGCGTCGTGATCGCGCGCGAGCTCGACGAAGCGCTCGCGGCCCTCGACCGCATGATGGTCGCGCGCGAGTTCGGCGACGCGGGCAGGAAGGTCGTGATCGAGGAGTTCCTGAAGGGCGTCGAAGCGTCGGTCATCGCGATCGTCGACGGCCGCACGATCGCGACGCTCGAGACCGCGCGCGACCACAAGCGCGCCTACGACCACGACCGCGGCCCGAACACCGGCGGCATGGGCGCGGTGTCGCCCGCGAGCGCCGTGACCCGCAAGGTCCTCGAGGTCGTCGAGTCCGAGATCCTCGTCCCCACGGTTCACGGCATGTCGCGCGAGGGGCGGCCGTTCAAGGGCTTCCTCTACGCGGGGCTCATGCTCACCGCGGGCGGCCCGAAGGTCCTCGAGTTCAACTGCCGCCTCGGCGATCCGGAAACGCAGGCGATCCTCCCGCGCCTGAAGAGCGACCTGCTCGAGCTGATCCTCCTCGCCATCGACGGCCGGCTCGCGGATTCCGAACCGATCGAGTGGGACCCGCGCCCCGCGTGCTCCGTCGTGCTCGCGTCCGAGGGCTACCCGGGCGCGTACGCCACGGGCTTCCCGATCAACGGACTCGAGCGGCTTCGCGGCGACCCGGACGTCGCCGTCTTCCACGCCGGTACCGCGCTCCGCAACGGGAAGGTCGTCACCACGGGCGGTCGAGTGTTGGCGGTCACCGCGCTCGGACAGGATCTCGCGCGCGCCTGCGCGAAGGCGTACGGCGCCGTCACGCAGCTCTCCTTCCAAGGCGCGTTCTACCGCACTGACATCGGGCGCGCGGAGCGGGAGCCGCGATCGTGAGCCTCGAGCGCCGGAAGTCCTCGAACCACGCCGTGAATCACACGGTCGATGCGTTGTTCGAGCGCTTCCTACGCGAGAACCGCCTGAAGCACACCGCGCAGCGGTTGAAGGTCGTGAAGCGCGCGTTCTCGATGCCGAAGCACTTCTCGGCGGAAGACCTCTACGCGGTCTTGAAGCGCGATCGCACCTACGTGTCGAAGGCGACGGTCTACCGCACGCTGAAGCTCTTGGTCGACGCGCACTTCCTCGACGAGCTCGAAATTCGCGCCCGCGAGTCGAAGTACTACGAGCCCGTTCACGGCCGCGACCACCACGACCACATGATCTGCCTGCGCTGCGGCGAGATCGCCGAGTTCAGCAACGCCGTGATCGAACAGTTGCAGGACCAGGCCGCGAAGGAGCGCCGCTTCCAGGTGCTGTCGCACTCGCTCAAGCTGTTCGGCACCTGCTCGAAGTGCACGAGCAAGAGCTGACCGCTCAGCGGGTCACGCGCGCGACTGCGTCCTTCAACTCCGACATCGAGGCGAGCGGCGCGAGCGCCGCGACGAACGGTTCGTCGAAACCGTTCGGGCTCGCCTTCAACGCCGCCGCGAACTGGATCGACGCGTCCGCGTCGCCGCGCCCGATGCGTGCGAGCGCGAGCACGACGTCCGCTTCCGCGCTCGGCAGTCTGCGGCGCGCGAGCCGCGCACTGCGGTCCGCGTCGTCGAACCTCCGCTGCGTGAGGTGCTCGAGCGCGAACGACAGGTGCGCGCGCTGGAAGAGGAGCTGCGCCGTGTCCTCGTCCTTCGCGGCCTGGGCGCGCCCGCCCGCCGCGTAGGCGGCGTCGCCGTCGCCGGGCGAACCTGGGACCCGCCCCTTGAGCAACGCGTGAACCAGCCTCGGTTCGGTCGTGGGGTCACGGATCAGCCGTGACGATTCCTCCGCGGCGAGCGTGCCGGCGGCGGACTCGCTCGAGAAGACCGTCGCCGCGGCGTCGACCTGCCCGAGCTCGAACAAGAGGTAGGCGGCCGGGATCGGGTCATACACCGCGCGGCCGTCGCGCCCACTGTTCGCGCGGATCATGCGCCCGAGCAGCGCTCTCGCCACGTCCAGGTCGGCGCGCTCGAGGTGGATCGCCGCGAGCGCGGCGAGCGTGGGCGGGTGCCACGGACGCATCGCGAGCATCCTGCGCCGCAGCGCCGCGCGCTCGTCGAATGCGATGCCCGACCGCTTCGCCAGCGCGTCCTGCACCGCCGCGCGCACCTGCTTCACGTCGAAGCTCCCGGGGTCGCACGACTCCGCGCGCGAGAGCCACCGGTCCGCTTCCTCGAGCGAGCGGGAGTCCGAACCGCTCGTCGTCGCGCGTGCGATCGCGGCGCGTGCGGGGCCGATGAGCGCGAACTGTGCGAACCCATGCGCGACTCCCAGCACGAGCAACCCGAGGAGGGCGAGCGGGAGGATGTTCACCACGGGCACCCGCTTCGCGGCGCCCGCGTCGTCCCGCAGCGGCAGGAGCTGGCCGGCGAGCAGGAAGAACACGAGCGCGGTCGGCGGATCGACGAGGATCGATCGGAACAACGCGAGGACGAGCAGCGCGGTGAACGCGGCGCCGTTCGCATGGGCGATGGCGCGGCGCGGATCGTCGGCGCGCACGACGACGGCGCGCGCCGTCGCG
>CAZOLL010000540.1:0-3278 GCA_964580365.1 uncultured Phycisphaeraceae bacterium | reverse complement strand
GAGGAGGCGCGGCTCGCGACCGCGGGTGGCGGCGCGCTGTATGCGTCGACCGACAACCGCGACCCGAACTGGCTCTCCGACCTGCTCGAGGACGTCTTCGACGACGTCGACGCCGTGCGCCGCGAGCCCGAGGTCGGCGCGGTCTTTCGCGCGCGTCGCGGTCCGCGCGCCGGTCGCGCGAAGGATCGGCGGCGCGCATTCTCGTTCGACGTCGCGGGCCGTTCGCTCTCCGTCACGACCCGGCCCGGGACGTTCAGCCACGCGCGTCTCGACGGCGGCAGCGAGGCGCTGCTCCAGTCGGAGGCGTTCCGCACCGCGCTCGACGGCGCGCGCGCGATCCTGGACGTCGGTTGCGGAGCGGGCGTGCTCGGCATCGCTGCCGCCTCGTGCGCGTCCGGCGCGCGCTTGACGCTCGTCGATTCGTCGGCGCGCGCCGTCGAGCTCGCTCGGGCGAACGCCGCGGCGAACGGCATCGCCGCGGCGGAGGCGTTGCTCTCCGCGGACGCTTCGGAGGTCGAGAGCGGCGCGTACGATCTCGTCCTCGCCAACCCGCCGTACGTCGGCGACGTCCGCGTCGCGGAGCACTTCGTGCAGACCGCGGCGCGTGCGCTCACGCCGGAAGGGCGACTCGTGCTGGTGGCGAAGGAGCGCGAGCGGCACCGCGCGCTGATCGACGCCGCGTTCGAGGAAGCGCGGTGCGAGGAGTCGGCGGACTACGGAGTGTTCTGCGCGCGGCGGCCGCGCGCGACGTAACGCCGGCTCAGCGCGGCGGCTCGCCGGTCTGCTTCTCCGGCGCGATCTCGGCGCGCAGCCGGCGGGCTTCCTCGGCCTGGTCGGCCTTCCCCTGCGCCTTCGCGATGCGCTCCAGCGCCTCGACGTTCTCGAGCGCGCGCCGCACGTTCGGGATGCGGCGGTTCACGTCGAAGGCGAGCTGGTAGCGCACGCGCGCGTCGTCGAGGAAGCCGCTGCGCTCGAGCGCCTCGCCCATCGCGGAGAGCGACGCGGCGATCAGCCCGCGGTCGGCGACGTCCTGCGCGAGGCGGTGCGCCGCGCCCAGCTCGTCGATCGCCTTGATGCGATCGCCTTGCTTCGAGAGCAGGCGGCCGGCGCGCAGGCGCGCGTCCGCTTCGCCCAAGCGCGAGGCGAACTCGTCGCCGCTGACCTCGAACAGCCGCGCGGCCTCGCGCGCGAGCTCGATCGCCCGCGCGTCGTCGCCGGATTCTTCGGTGATCGCGGCGCGCTGCGCGAGGCACTGCGCGCGCGCGATGCGCGAACCGATCGTGTCGCCGACTTCCTCGGCGTGGCCGAGCGCGGCGGTCGCGGCTTTCACGTCGCCGTTCGAGAGCAGGACGCGAGAGCGGTTCAGCTCCGCGGCGAACACGCCCTGCGGGAACTCCGCAAGCGGCGCGAGAGCGAGCGCCTGGTCGTAGCGGAGCAAGGCCGGCGCGAGGTTGCCGAGCGACTCCTGCACGATGCCGAGGTTGTTGAGCGCGTTCACTTGCTGGCGCCGGTCGTCGAGCGCGCGGCCGAGGTCGAGCGCCTGCTCGAAGTGGACCGCGGCGGACGCGAGGTCGCCGCGGCGCAGCGAGTCGACGCCCATCCGGTTGTGCTGCTCCGGCCGCCGGTCCGCGAACGACGGGGCGGGCGACGAGCATGCGGCCGCGAAGAGCGGCAGGAGCGCGAGCGCCGCGACACGGAACGACCGTCGCGCGCTCATGGCTTCCCCGAACCGGTGGTCGTGGGCGTGGTCGAGGTCGGCAGCGTCAGCGGCTCGACTTCGGGAGGGTCGGCGACGTTGCCGCGGATCAGGGGCAGCTGCTGGATCGCGAGAAGGAGGCGGTTCGCCTCGAGGATCGTCTGGCGCACGTCCTCGGCCGCGCCCGGCAGCGAATCGGCCGTGCGGTCTAGCTTCGTGAGGATCGACTTCAGCTCGGCGACGAGCTGCGGCAGCTCGCGCGTCGCGACCTCGACGTTCGCGAGCGTGCCGCCCGCGCTGACGAGGAGCGGGTCGAGGCGTCCGGCGAGCGCGTGGAAGTCCTCGAGCAGCGCGACCACCTGCTGCTTCATCTTCGGGTCGGCGACGAGCCCGCCGACCGCGCCCTCGCCGCGCTGGATGCCGGCGATGAGATCGTCGGCGTGGCCGAGCACCTTGCGCACGTCGTTCTGCGTCGCGTTCAACGTCTCGAGGTTGGTGCGCACGAGGCCGATCGTCGACTCGATCGGGCCGTTCGAAGCGGTGAGGTGATCGATCATCCCGCGCGCCGAGGCGATCGCGCCGAACAACTCGCCCTTCGGGTCGGCGAGCTGCTTCAAGAGGCGCTCGGTGGTCTCGACGATGTTCAGCACCATCGGCACGGCTTTGTCGATCGCGTCGTTCACCTTCGCCGTGATGTCGTCGAGCAGGGACGCCGGCTTGCTGAACTCGAGCACGACCGTGCGGCCGTCGGGGACGGCCGACAGCGGGGTGCCGAGCCGCTCGAACGACTCGGTCGGCGCGTGGACGCCTTCGATCGCGGTGGGCTTCGTCCCACCGGGCGCGAGCAGCGTGAGCGTGTTGCCGGTGAGGCCGCCGAGCGGGCTGACTTCGACGGTCGTCGTGAAGCGGTCGGTGATCGCGTCGCCGAACTCGCGGTTGATGCCGAGGCGCACGCGGAACCAGTTGCCCGAATGCTCCGGCGTCCAGTAGTGCGCGCTCACGTCGAGCACGGTGCCGACCTTGAACTTGCGGAACACGATCGTGTCGCCCGACTTCACGTACGCCTCGGGGATCCACGTCTCCGCGACGTAGGGCCGCGAGATCGCCTGGCGCAGCAGCGAGCGCGACACCGTCGCGAGCAACGCGACGATCAGCGCGAGGAGGAGGAACAGCCCCGTCAGGGCGTCCATCACCGTCCGGTTCATCTGGCGGTCACCCCTCTCGCCCCGTCGGCGCCGCATCGCGCGCGCTCGGGACATCGTGCGACAGGGTCACGATGTTGGCGAAGCCGCGCCGCGCGTTCAAGTTCTCGGCCGACACGAGCACGAGCGCCGTCTTCCCGCCGGAGCGGATCGCGTCGAGCAAACGCTCGACGCCGCGGCGCTGGTCTTCGGCCAACGCGAGCGGCGGCTCGCAGACGACCAGCAGCTCCGGCTCCGCGAGCGACGCGCGCGCGAAACCCGCGAGCCAGCGCTGCGGCCGATTCAACGCGCCCGGCAACACGCGCCCGACGATCTCGACGCCGAGGTCGGCGAGGCGCGCAGACGCGCGCGCGGCGAGTTCGTCGTCCGACAGGTCGTGC
>CAZOLL010000539.1:0-3287 GCA_964580365.1 uncultured Phycisphaeraceae bacterium | reverse complement strand
GCGTGCGTCATCGAGCCGACCGCGGTGAACGTGTGCGTGACCGGGTCATAGGTTTCGGCGGTCGCGACCGGGTTGCCGCTCGAGTCGACGCCGCCGACGACGAGCACGCGTCCATCGTTGAGGAGCACTGCGCGGTGCAGCGCGCGCGCGCCGTTCAGGTTGCCCGTCGTCTCGAACTTCTCGAGGTTGAGGCGATAGGTCTCGGCCGAGTTCAGGCCCGACGAGCTCGTCAGCGAGCCCACGCCGCCGCCCGCGACCAGCACGGTGCCGTCCGCGAGACGCGTCGTCGTCGCGAAGGCGCGCGCGTTCAGGAGCGGGTTCAGCGTCTGGAGGTACTGACCCGGCGTGTCGAACGTGACGCGCCAGAGGTTCGACTTCTCGGCGATCGCGGGGCCCTGGATGCGGAACGACTGGAAGTTCACGTTCAGGTTGTCGAGCGCCGGCATCGCAGGGACCGGGAGCGGCAGCGAAATGGTGCCGCTGCCGGGCAGCGTGCCGACGAAGCCGGGGATCGTCACCGAGACGTTGACCAGTTCGAGGCCGACGTCGATCGGAGACACGTGCGGCGGAGGGAGGATCGTCGGCCCGGTCGTGAGCGACATCAGGATGAGGTACTGCGCGCCCGGGTTGCTCGAGACGCCGAGCGTCATCGTCTGGCCGAGCCCGCCGCCGGTGATGGTCGTCGAGATCGCCCGCGCGGACGCGGAGGCCGCGAGCGCGGCGACGAGGAGGAACGAAAGAGGCGCGCGGCTGCGGATTCTCACGGTGGGTTTCTCCTCGGGGGTCGGCCGCAGTTTGTATCACGCGCCGCGAGCACGCGCCAAGCGCCGGAAGCGGCGCGATCGGTACTCTCATGTCGATGGACGACCGGGAACTCCGCGACGCGCTGCTTCCGCTGCACGCACGCATCCGCGCCGCGGTGCGCGCGCGCCTCGCCCGCGACGGCGCCGGTCGCGTCGCGGCGGAAGGCGCGAGCGACGTCACGTTCGCGCTCGACGTGCCCGCGGAAGAGGAGGTCGAGCGCTTCGCGCGCGAGCTGTCGTCGCGCGTGCCGCTGTCGCTCGTGACGGAGGGTGGCGGCCTCACGAACCTCTCCGACCGTCCGCGGCTGCGCCTGATCTCCGACCCGGTCGACGGCACGCGCAACCTCATGTTCGGGCTGCGCAGCGCGTGGGCGCTCACCGCGTTCGCCGACGAGCGCGGCGCGGCGACGTCGCTCAGCGACGTGCGCGTGGCCGTGCAGAGCGAGCTGCCGCTCGAGAACGCGCGGACCTACCACGTCCTCACCGCGGTCCGCGGGGGCGGTGCGCGCATCGAGCGCCGCGCGGTCGACGACGACCGCCTGCTCGACGAGCGCGCGCTGGTCGCGTCCGCCGACGCGCGGCTCGACAACGGCTACTACGTGTTCTTCAAGTTCAGCCCCGAGGACCGCACCGTGCTGGCGCGGCTCGAGGAAGACGTCCTCTCCCGCGTCGTGCGCGCGTTCGGCGTCGATCGGCGCACGCTCTACGACGACCAGTACATCTCCAACGCGGGCCAGCTCTTCCTCGCGGTGACCGGGCGATACCGCATGGTCGCGGACCTGCGCGGGCTCGTCGGGGCGCGCCTCCGCATCGAGAACTTCACGACCAAGCCGTACGACGTCTGCTGCGCGCTCATCGCGCGCGAAGCCGGAGTGCCCGTGACGGACGGTGGCGAAAGCGGCGCGTTCCGCCCGCTCGACGTCCCGCTCGACGCGACGCATCGCGTCTCGTTCGTCGCGTACGCGAACGACGCGGTGCGTGCACAGCTCGAGCCGTTGCTCGCCGAGTCGATCGCGGCCGTTCTGCCCGATGGGGGAGCTCGCGCGTGAGCGATTCGCCCGCGACCGAATCGTGGTTGACCGCCGGGCTGCGCGGCACCGGCGGCACGATCAAGGCGTCTCCCGACGACTTCGTGGTCGAGGAGATCCCGGACCGCGCGCCGACCGGCGCGGGGCGGTTCGTCCGCGCGTTCGTCGAGAAGCGCGGCATCTCCACGCCCGAGCTCCTGCGCCGCATGGGCGCCGCGCTGTCGTGTCCGTCGGCGGAGCTCGGCTTCGCGGGCTACAAGGACGCGCTCGCGATCACGCGACAGTGGGTCTCGGCGCCGGCGAAGAGCGCCGCGGGTCTCGCGACGATGCGGATCAAGGACGTCGCGCTCCTGCGCATCGAGCCCGACGTCGCGCCGTTGCGCATCGGCGACCTCGCCGGCAACAAGTTCCGCATCGTGATCCGCGGCGTCGACGAGCCGCCGGTCGCGCTCGCGCGCGCGAACGCGATCGCGAAAGAGCTCGCGCGCCGCGGGGTGCCGAACTTCTTCGGCCCGCAACGATTCGGCGTGCGCGGCGAGTCGGCGGAAGTGGGGCGCCGGCTGATCGTCGGCGACGAGGAAGGCGCGCTCGACCTCGTGCTCGGCGCGCCGTCGGAGCGTGAGAACGACCCGCGCGCGAAGGAGTTCCGCCGTGCCTACGAGAGCGGCGACCTGCGCGCGGCGCGCGATGCGGTGCCGTCGTCGCTCCGGCTCGAGATGCGGCTGCTCGACCTGCTGATCGCCGGTATGCCGCGCGAGACGGTCGCGCGCCGCGTGCCGTTGCGCGAGCGGCGCTTCTTCCTCTCGGCGTGGCAATCGCAGTGGTTCAACCGCATCCTCGCGCGACGCCTTCCGCGCATCGACGTCGCGCTGCGCGGAGACCTCCTGCTGCGCGCGTCCGGGCCGCCGCGCGAGTGCGCCGAGCCGAAGTTCGATCAGCCCGCTGTCGACGCGCTCGAAGCGCATCCGACCGCGCCGCTCTTCGGTGGACGCGTGCAGCTCGCGGGCGGCGAGCAAGGCGAGATCGAGCGTGCGGTGCTCGCGGAGACCCAGAGCGGCCACTATGCGATGTCGATCGTGCCGCCGGCGGGGCGGCGGGCGATCGTGCGGCTGTTCAAGGGCTCGCGGGTCGCGACGGTGGTGCGTTCGGTGAAGACGTCGGTGCTGGTCGCGCGGCGGCCGAGCGCACGGTTCGATCGGATCCTCGTCGCGGTCGCCGGTGGCAAGCACGCGGCGGCGACGACGCTCGGCGCGCTCGAGATCGCCCGTGGTCTCGGCGCGCGCTTGACCATCATCCACATCCGCGCGGGCGTCGTGCTGCCGGAGCAGTTGCCGCTGATCGAGCGCCGTGCGTCACGGGCATCGGCCGAGTCACCGAACGAAGCGTTCGACCACCACGCCAAGGTGCGGGAGCTGCTGGAGCATTCGGGCGTCCCGAACGACATCGTCGTGCGCGA
>CAZOLL010000538.1:0-3295 GCA_964580365.1 uncultured Phycisphaeraceae bacterium | reverse complement strand
TCGGGGAAGATCATGCGCCGCCTGCTGCGCGACATCGCCGCCGGCAAGGAGACCGTCGGCGACACGACGACGCTCGAAGATCTCAGCGTGCTCGCGCGCCTGCGCCAGGACGAGGAGTAGTCGCGAGCCGTGCGCGTCCCGGAGCCGATCACGCCGAAAAACGGCGCGCTGCCGTTCTTGCCGATGACCGCGGACGAGATCCGGCGCCTCGGCTGGGAACAGCCCGACGTCGTGTTCGTCACCGGCGACGCGTACGTCGATCATCCGTCGTTCGCGATGGCGATCCTCGGGCGGTCGCTCGAGGCCGCGGGGTTCAAGGTGGCGATCCTCGCGCAGCCGCAGTGGCGCGACGCGAGCGCGTTCCGCTCGCTCGGCCGACCGCGCCTGTTCTTCGCGGTGAGCGCGGGGAACATGGACTCGATGCTGAACCGCTACACGGCGCAGAAGAAACCGAGGTCGGACGACGCATACTCGCCGGGCGGCAAGGGCGGCACGCGGCCCGATCGCGCGACCAACGTGTATGCGCAGCGCTGCCGCGAGGCGTTCCCGGGGGTGCCGGTCGTCGCCGGCGGCGTCGAGGCGAGCCTGCGTCGCTTCGCGCACTACGACTACTGGAGCGACACCGTCAAACCGTCGATCCTCGCGACGTCGAAGGCGGATCTCGTCGTGTTCGGAATGGGCGAGGCGCCGATCGTCGAGATCGCGCGACGGCTCGATCGCGGCGAGCCCATCGCCGCCTGCCGCGACCTGCGCGGCGTCGCGTACCTCCTCGGCGAATCGGAGCGCGTGCCGCCGCTCTCCGCGCGCTGCCGCGGCCCGGGACAAGAGGCCGACTCCACGCTCGAGCTCCCGTCATTCGAAGCCGTCGCCGCGGACACAACGCAGTTCGCGATCGCCACGCGCGGCATCCATCGGGAGTCGAACCCGCTGAATGCGCGGCGTCTCGTGCAGCGCCACGGCGAGCGCACGGTCGTGCAGAACCCGCCGGACCTCCCGCTCGCGACCGAGGAGATGGACGCGATCTACGGGCTCGCGTACGCGCGCCGCCCGCACCCGAGCTACACCGCGCCGATCCCCGCGTTCGAGATGATGCGAACCTCGGTGACGCTGATGCGCGGCTGTTTCGGCGGCTGCACCTTCTGCTCGATCACGACGCACCAAGGCCGCATCATCCAATCGCGCTCGAAGTCATCGGTGCTCAGCGAGCTGAACGTGATCGCGAAGGACGAGAAGTTCGCGGGCGTCGTGTCCGACGTCGGCGGTCCGACCGCGAACATGTACCGCATGCGGTGCACGCGGCCGGACGTCGAGTCGAAGTGCCGGAGGTTGTCGTGCGTCCATCCCACGGTGTGCAAGCTGCTCGGCACCGACCACGCGCCGCTGATCGACCTCATGCGATCCGCGCGCGCCGTGAAAGGCGTGAAGAAGGTGCACGTCGCGTCCGGCGTGCGCATGGACCTTGCACGACGGAGCCCGGAGTACCTCGACGAGCTCGCGGCGCACCACGTCGGCGGTCACTTGAAGGTCGCCCCCGAGCACATCGACGAGCGCGTGCTCGAGCTGATGAAGAAGCCGTCGGCGACGGAGTTCGCCGGCTTCAAGAAGGCGTTCGACGCCGCGAGCCAGCGCGCGGGGAAGGAGCAGTACCTCGTCCCGTACTTCATCGCGTCGCATCCGGGCTCGACGGTCGAGTCGATGATCGAGCTCGCGCTCTTCTTGAAGCGCAACGGCTACCGGCCGCGTCAGGTGCAGGACTTCATCCCCGCTCCGCTCGACGTCGCGACCTGCATGTATCACACGGGCCTCGACCCGATGACGATGAAGCCCGTGCCGGTCGTGAAGAAGCTGCGCGAGCGCCAGTGGCAGCGCGCGCTGATGCAGTTCTTCAAGCCGGAGAACTGGTTCCTCGTCCGCGAAGCGCTGGTGAAGGCGGGGCGGCGCGACCTGATCGGAGACGGTTGCGACGCGCTCATCCCGTCCGAGCCGCCCAAGGCCGCGGTCGACGCGCGCCGTGCGCGGGCGAGCGGCGAGTACGGTGCGCTGGTGCGCGACGTCGCGAAGAGCTGGGACGCGTTCACGGGACAGAAGGACGCGGGCAGCGAGAAGCGCGCAGACGGGGCGAAGCGCTCGGTCGGCTACCGGCCCGGCCGCGCCGGCTTCAAGCGCGCGCCGCGCCGCCGTTGATCGAGAGGCGTTCGAGCGCCCACGCAGCGTGTTCGCGGACGCCCGCGTCGGCGTGATCGAGGTAGCGCGAAACGAGCGGCGCCGACTCCGCGCGTCCTGAGTTCCCGATCGCGGTGAGGCAGTTGCGCACGAGCCCGGCCTTGCCGGCGCGCTGGATCGCGAAGCGCTTGAAGTGCTTCTGGAAGCTCTCCTCGGCGCGTGCGAGGATCGCCTCGGGCGTGAGCGCTTTCAGTTCCGGCGCGATCGGGAGCAGTCGGTCGCCGTCCGTCGTCTTCGGCGGCCCGAATGGGCAGGCGGTGAGGCAGTCGTCGCAGCCGAACACGCGCGTCCCTTGCTGCTCCCGCATCTCGAGCGGCAGCGGTCCGCGGTGCTCGATCGTCCAGTAGGACAGGCAGCGGCGCGCGTCGAGCACGTACGGCGCGACGAACGCGTTGGTGGGGCAGGCATCGAGGCAGCGCGCGCACGTCCCACAGCGCGGCTTGGCCGGCGCGTCCGGCGCGAGCTCGATCGAGAGCAGGAGGCAGCCGAGCATCGTCCACGGGCCGCTCTGCTCGTCGAGCAGCAGAGTGTTCTTGCCGAGCCATCCGACGCCCGCGAGCTCGGCGGCCTGCCGTTCGAGCAGCGGCTTCGTGTCCACGCACACGAGACCGCTCGCGCCCGGAACGCGACTCTCGGCAAGCGTGCGCACCGACTCGAGCGCGCGCACGAGCCGGCCGTGGTAGTCCTCGCGCCGCGCGTAGGCAGCAATCGTCACGTCGCCCGCTTCGTTGGGTGCATACGGGGCGGCGGCGACCATGACCGTGCGCGCGGCCGCGAAGAGCGCGGTCGGGCGCGCGCGGCGCTCCGCGTCGCGGGCGAGGTAGCCCATGCCCGCTTGATGACCGCGAGCCAGCCACTCCGCGAACTTCCCGTCCTTGTCGAGGTGCTGGTCGGCGCGGCAGAACCCGACGCGGCGGAACCCGAGCGCGAGCGCCGCAGCGCGGAGATCTTCCTTCAGCGCATCGGTTTCCGGGCCGGGCATGACGCCATGCTAGTTCGCGCCGCCGATAGACTCGTCGACATGGTGCGTCCTGACGAGCGCTTCCTGTGGAAGCGCCCAAGCTGTGTCGGA
>CAZOLL010000537.1:0-3296 GCA_964580365.1 uncultured Phycisphaeraceae bacterium | reverse complement strand
GCTCGAACAGTGGGCGCATCACCTGATCGGGCTCGCGATCTTCGCCGCCGTCTTAGGCCTTGGATTGTGGCGGGCGTTGCGCTGAGCGTCGCCGTCGGGGTCGCGCGCGAGGTCGTTCAGAACTGGGGCGACGCCGACAACGACGTGCTCGACTCCGTCGCCGACGCGCTCGCGTGGGCCAGCGGCCCGGCCGCCGGAGCCCTTATCGTCGAGGTCGTGCTCTGGCGGCGCGAGAAGGCCGCGCGCGACGTCGTCGAGGGCGACCCAGAGGCCGCAGCCCCCGCAGCGGATCCGGAAGAAGAGGGCCGAGTAGGCCCAGTCGGATAGTCCGCAGCGGGGGCAGGTCTCGGCGGTCAGTCGTCGAACCACGAGCGGGCCGAGCAGATGGCGTCCGCGACGAAGAAGACGATCCCGGCGATCAGGAAGAGCCGGATGAGGTCGTCGTCGTTGATCATCACGAGCCCTCCGTCCAGAGCGTGCGCGCGTTGCCGCTCGCATCGAAGCCGACGACGACCTGCCGCCCGTCGACCTCGATCAGGATGACCTTCACGATCCGCTGACGTCGGATCCCGAGGTCGAGCTGCTCCTCCGCCTTCGGCGCCGGCGGCGTCGGCGCGGGCGCCGGCGGCGGGCGCAGGGCGGGAGCCGGCGCGGGCCTCGGCGTCGGCGGCATCGACTGCGCCGGCGGGTGCCCGGCGAGCAGCGCCTGAATCTGGTCGATCGCGAGACTCCGCTCCGTCGTCTCGTACTGAAGCCCCGTCTCCGAGTCGAACCAGAACCAGCACTTCGTGCCGGCCTTCGGCGACCAGACGGCGAACCGGCCGTCGTGCGTTTCCCAGCTCTGCGGGGCGATCTTCTTGAGGAACCCCTGCTTGTGCGGCGGCAGCGTCCGCCTGTTGACCGTTCGTCGTTTCCCTTCCATCCCTTGCACCTCCCCCTCGTTCGCTAGGCGACGGCCTAGCGTGAAACACAGACCCCCGTCGACTCGCCGCCCACCTTGAGGCAGGCGCATCCCGCGCAGCTCGTGTCCGTGATGCACGGCGCGGGCGGGCACCACGCGCACGGCTCGGCGCTCGCGATCCGCCCGATATTCGCGAGCACGAGCAGCACGAAGATCAGCAGCACGAGCAGCGCGAGCTTCGGCTTCCGCCGCTGCGGTGGCGGTGCGATCGCGATCCGACCCGGCGGAACGCGGCGTTCGATGTGCGCGCGCAGCCGGGCCCGCAGCTCGGCGTCGCTCTCCGACGCAAGCGTCGGCAAACCCCAGTATTCGGCCCATTGTTCGAGCCGCCCGCGGTGGTCGCTCGTTTCCTTCAGCATCACGGCACGTCCTCCGAGCCGACATTGCTGGACGTTGGCGAACATGCCCACCGCGCTAGCCTCGCTCGGAGGGTGCGCCATGCGAGCGCAGCCACCGCCGGAACTTGGCCGTTCCCAATGGCGCGGAGGCGGTCCATTCGAGAGGCCACCCCATCAGCCACTCGACCCACGTCGGGTTCAACTTCCCACCAACCTGCGCCGCGAGCGTCGGCGTATTCCGATCCGCTTCCGACGGTGCGTTCGTCTCTTTGGCGTTGTGCGCCATGGGCGTGCTCCACTTCGGCATCGCGGGCAGCGACGATCCAGATTCGGTCACGTTGGTGAGGTGCGCCGGCATGGTGCGCCCCCAACACACCCCATTCCGCATCGAACCCCATCTCGGCCAAGTCTCCAAGAACTCGTCCGAGCCCCCGAGCAGTGAGCATTGGGGAGTTCTCCACGAAGACGAATCGCGGTCCCACCTCGCGAATGATCCGAGCAAACTCGGACCAGAGTCCGCTTTTATCTCCGTCGATCCCGGCGCCTCGTCCGGCGGCGCTGATGTCCTGGCACGGGAACCCGCCCGAAACCACGTCAACAAACCCGCGCCACTCTCGACCGTCGAAGGTCCGCACGTCGTCCCAGACGGGGAATCGCTCAAGGCTGCCGTCGTTCTGCCGGGACATGAGTACGTCTCGGCAGTATCGATCGAGTTCGACCGCGCAGACGGTTCGCCGCCCGAGCAGTCGGCCCGCGAGTAGTCCTCCACCAGCGCCCGCGAAAAGTGCCAGCTCATTCACACCGCCCCCTCAGCGCCATCTTCCAACCCTCCGTCACGGCACGTCCTCCGGGTCGATGTCGCGGCGGGGCGCCGGACGAACCGCTTGCCAGACGTCCCCTTGCGACCGCGCCGCGCGCGCGGGGCGTCGCTCGGGATCGGGTCGCCGACCACGCGGTCGTCGTAGCCGATCGAGCGGCAGGCGGCGCAGCGCCACGGGAAGACGCCCGACGGCGTCCGCCCGAGCGCGGCGAGCCCGCTCGCCTTGCACTTCGGACAGCGGGCAGGGATCGTCACGGCCGCGCCTCCGCGAGGACGATCGCGACCCAGAGCCCGAGCGCGACGAACGCGCCGACGACGATCAAGAACCGACCGACTTCTCGCAGGTAGATCACCGCTGCTTCTCCCTCGTGAGGTAGGCGTGGACCGCCAGTTGAAGATGGGCCGAGATCGTCGTGCCGTCGCGGGCTGCAAGCGCCGCGAGCGCCTCCCGCTGCCACAGCGGGATGCGGAAGGCGACGACGCCCATCGGCGGCTCGTCTTCCGGTGCCGGAGTCGGCTTCGCCTTGCGTGCTGCCATTAGAGCCATGCCTCCCGCTTCGATCGCCGGCGCTCGCTCTGCAGGAAGGCGCGGCCCCACGATCCCTGCCACTGGCAGCGGCGCCCATAGCGCCGGTGGAGCTTCGCCATCTCGTCGAGGTTGTCCTCGCAGAGCGTCGGCCAAATGTCATGCCAGACGACCGACCAGCGCTCGCCCGGCCGCCACTTCACCGTGAAGGCATCGCCCTCGATGATCCGGATGCGCGGGCCGAATCGCTCGACGAGGGTCGGCGCGACGAGCTTGATGACGTCCGCGTCGATCTCGACGACCTCGACCAGATCGACACGCGGCTCTGCGAGGATCGCGGCCGCGACCATGCCGAGCCCGAGCCCGTTAATCAGGACCCGCCCGCCGCGCTGCTGCGCCGCCGAGATCGGGATGATGTGGTCCCGGATCTCGTCGGGCGTGTCGGACATCCACACGGTCGGGCCGCGGAAGATCCCGGTGTACTCGCCGGCCGGACAGGCTCGGCCGTGGCCGCCGATCATCGCGCGGAGCTGCTCGAACTTCGCATCGGCTTCCGAGACCGTGAAGCGGCGCACCGCCCACGGCCCCGACTCGCCCTCGGGCAGGTCGACCTGATACTTCGTGAACCATCGCTCAGACATCGCGCTCGCT
>CAZOLL010000536.1:0-3297 GCA_964580365.1 uncultured Phycisphaeraceae bacterium | reverse complement strand
AGTGGACGGCGACCTACGAGGCCTGGTTCAACGACCACTTCGGCATGCGAAACGGTCTGCTGCGCCTGGCTTCGTGGATCCGGGTCCGGCTGTTCCACACTTCGCCGCGCAAGGACGCGGTCCTGGGCGAGGACGGCTGGCTCTATCTCGGCGGCGCGAGTCAGGAGGTCTGCCGCGGCCTCGACCCGCTCACCGACGACGAGCTCGAGCGCTACCGCTTCGGCATCCAAGGTTGGCGCGACTACTGCGCCCACTTCGGTGCGCGGCTCGTGGTCGGCCTGATCCCGGAAAAGCAGGAGATCCGCCCCGACCCGCTGCCGGTGCGCGAGCGCAGGATCGGTCCCGCGACCCGCAGCGAGCAGTTGATGCACGCGCTCGCCGGATCCGGCGTCGAGCTGCTCGACCTGCGCTCACCGCTGCTCGCCGCGCAGGCCGACGGCGACGTGTTCATGAAGTCGGACTCGCACTGGAACACGCGCGGTGCGTGGATCGGCTACCGCACGCTCATGGCGCCGATCGCGCGCTGGTATCCCGCGGCCGCGCCGCTCGAACGCGAGCAGGTCGAGGCGGCGCCGATCCCCGGCTGGCAGGGCGACCTCGCGCGCTTCCTGTGCCTGGAGGGAGCCACTGAGGAACACCGCGAGACGTTCGCCGCTCGGCGGCCCGCTTCGACGCGACGCCCGTGCCTGCTGCCGCCCGAGGTCGAGCGCTCCATGGTGCCCCACAACACGTTCGTCGCCGGCACCGGCCGCACAGAGCAGCCGACGCTGCTCCTGTTCAGCGACTCGTTCTCGATGCCCTACGTCGAACTGGTCGGCGAGAGCTGCGAGCGCGCCGTCCTGCTCCACATGCGGAGTGAAACGGCGCGGCTGCCGTTCGTGCCCGAGATGGTGGAGCGCGAGCGGCCGGACGTCGTCGCGGTGTATTCGATCGACCGTTACCTCTCCCACGCCGTGCCGGAGGAGGTCGCGCGCATCGGCGGCACGCCCGAGCCCGAACCGGCGTCGGCTCGCTGGGTGAACGTCGGTCGGAGCGGACCGGGCGGCGGCACGGCTTCGTTCGCCGTCACGTGCCGCCCGGTTCCGGCAGGGAAGCGGATGCGCGTCGACGTCACGTTCGTCGCCGCGCGCGCCGCGCCGGTGGTGGTGCAGTGGCGGCCCGCCGCGGGGGCGGCAGCGCGAAGCGTCGGCGTCGAGGCCCGCCGTGCGGGATGGTTCCGCGTGCGCGCCCGTCTACCGGCGGTCGGTTGCGACGGCGAAGTGCGGGTGTACTTCGCCGAGCCGCTTGCGGACGGCGCGCTCGCGTCGATCGAGGTCGCCGCCGAGGAGTGACGCCGATCAGCGCGCGAGCGCCCACGCGCCGTGCTTCGGCGCCTTCACGCGCGCCGGCAAGCCCGCGAGCTCGCGCAACGCGCCGTCGACGTACTGCTCGGTCATCGCGCTGCGCCACGCAATCGTGAAGTCGGTGTTGTCGAGCGGCGTCGCGAGCTTTCGCGCGAGTTTCGCCGCGGCGGCGATGCGCGCTTCGTCGAGCGGAGCGCCGACCAAGGAAGCCGCAGCCTCGGCCGCCGCGAGCGGAGCAGACGCGACCGCGCCGAGGTAGATCGCGGCCTTCGTCACCGCGCCGCCCGGCTTCCCGCCTTGCGTCGTGATCGCGGCGCCGACGCCGAGCACGGGGAAGTCGATCGACCCGCGGCGCCGCAGCTTCCAGTAGGTGCTGCGCGCGCCGTCCGACGGCGGCAGCACGAGGGTCGTGAGCAACTCGTCGCGGCGCGACGTCAGGTAGCGGATGCCGTCGTCGGCGTAGAGCTGCTCGAGCGGGATCTCGCGCTCGCCCGCCTTCGACACGAGGTGCACGCGTGCGCCGAGCGCGCACAATGCCGGCGCGGCGTCGGTCGCGGAGATCGCCCAGCAGCGCGGCGAGCCGGGCGCGACCCAGCAGGTCGAGCCCGCTTCCTTCATGCAGCACGAGATCGCCTGCCGCCACTCCTCGTTCTGGTTGTAGTAGGTGCAGCGCGTGTCGAGGCAGAGGTTGCCGCCGATCGTGCCGGAGTTGCGGAGCGTCGGCGTGGAGATCGACGCGACGGCGCGCACGAAGCCCGGGTGAGATGCGGCGAGCCCGGCGTCGCCGCAGATCGACGAGAGCGTCGTCATCGCGCCGATCTCGAAGCCGCCGTCCTTCGCGGCGCGCACCCCGCGCAGCTCGGTCGCGCGCGAGAGCGACACGAGCGTCTTCGCGTGCTGGTGCCGGCGCTTCAGGTTCGGCACGAGGTCGGTGCCGCCGGCGAGCACGCGCGCGCCGTCGCCTTCCGATGCGAGCACCTCGACGATCTCCGCGACGCTCTTCGGCGCGCGGTAGGCGAACGGCGACGCGCGCATCATGAGCGGCTCTCCCTGTCATTCGAACGCTCGGTCATCGTGCCCTTGCCGCGCGCGATGCCGAACTTCTCCTCTTGGTTGAGCGCGGTGCCGTCGCCGCCGTCCCACGGCGTCGGGACGACGAGCGGCTCGCCGAAGTCGACGGTCGGGAACGCCTTCGGCCCGAAGCGCGCCTCGCGGCCGCGCTCCTTCTCTTCGAGCGCTTTTCGGATCATCCACGGCTCGACCGGGACCTGGTCGATGCGCACGCCGACCGCGTCGAAGATCGCGTTGACGATCGCGGGCGGCATCGGGAGCAGCGGGCCCTGTCCGACTTCCTTCGCGCCGAACGGCCCGTTCGGCTCGGGGTTCTCGACGAGGTAGGTCGTCACGGGCGGCATGTCGAGGAACGTGGGGCTCTTGTACTCGAGCAGGCTCGGCGTGCGGTGCACGAGCGCGTTCGAGCGCGACTTCGGCAGCCGCCGGAACGCGGAGGCCTCCATCAACGCCTCACCGAGGCCCATGTACACCGAGCCTTCGACCTGTCCCACGACGAGCGTCGGGTTCAGCGCGCGGCCGATGTCGTGCGCCATCCACACGTGAACGACCTCGGTGAAGCCGGTCGCTTCGTCGACGTCGACCTCGACGACGGCGGCGCTGTACGAGTAGGCGGGCGACGGCCCGACGCCGGCGCCCTTGTACCGGCCGGGCGAGCGCGGCGGGACGTAGCTGCCCGTGAAGCCGAGCGTGCCGAAGCGACTCTCCGCGGCGATCACCGCGTCCTGCCACGTCATCGACTTGTCCGGGTTCTCGGTGTCGAACACGCGGTGGTCGGCGAAGACCAGACGGTTCTTCGGCACCTCGAGCTTCGCCGACACGGCTTCGGCGACCTTGTCGCGCGCGCGCTCGGCGGCTTCCTTCGCGGCCCAGCCCATCATCA
>CAZOLL010000535.1:0-3305 GCA_964580365.1 uncultured Phycisphaeraceae bacterium | reverse complement strand
ACTTCGACAAGATCCACCCCACCGAGGCGGGCCACGCGCGCCTCGCGGACCTGCTCCTCCCGCTCGTCGAGTCCGCGCTCTCGTCGTCCGGTCGGCTCGAGGCCGCGCCGCCGGCGAGCGCGCCGACGCCGCGGATCACGTCCGTTGTCCCGGCATCGACGCCCGCGGAAGGCGGCGTCGTCGCGCGCGTCTCGGGCGCGGGCTTCGGCGTCGGGGGCGCCCTCCCACCACCGCGCTTCTTCGTCGGCGACGAGGCGGCGGACCTCGTGCGCGTTCTCGACGACGGCAACGCGGAGATCGACCTGCCTCCGGTCGCGCCGGGCGCTCACGACGTGTGGGTCGTGACGCAGGCCGGAAGCGCGCGCCTCGAATCCGGGCTCCTCGCCGTCGGACCGCGGCTCACGATCGAGATCGAAAAGGACCGCGCGAAGCTGCTGCTCACCGGACTCGCGCGCGGGCACGCGACGATCCACGTCGGCACGAAGCCGGGCGACGAGCCCATCCAGCTCGGGCGCTCGCTCGGGATCCAGCTCGGGTCGATGGCGCCCAATCCGATCGAGCTCGACCTCGGCGAGCTCGGCTCCGCGTCGGTCGAGGTGCCGTTCTCCGGCGCCGCCGCGGGGGCGTCGTTGTGGGTGCAGGCGTTGGTCGGCCCGACCGTCGGCGACTACCCGCGCGTCCTGCTGCCGTCGAACACGGTCGAGGCGAAGATCCCCGCGCGCTGACCGCTCAGCCGCGACCGAGCTTCTGCTTCGCGGCGTCCCCGACCGTCGCGTCGCCCGTCGACTCCGCGAGCTTGAGAGCGGCCTCGAAGCTCGCGCGCGCGTCGTCCGCTCGGCCGAGCGCCTGCTCGACCACGCCGCGGTGGTAGTACGCGTACGGGTTGCCCGGCGTCAGCGCGAGCGTGACCTGGAACAGGTCGAACGCGCGCGCATTCTCGCGCGCGGTCTCCGCGGCGACGCCGAGCTCGAACGCGCGCTTCGCCGGAGGGATCAAACGCTGCACGTCCCCGCCCGGCTCCTCGCACAGCTGGCGCGTGAGCGAGGGCAACGAGCCGAGGTCGACGAAGTCCTCGGTCGCCTCGAGCGCGGAAAGGAAGCGCTCGCGCGCGACGGGCCGCTGCGCGGGGTCGAGCGTGCGGATGCGGGCGATACCCGCGTTCTTCAGCGCCTGCGTCCGCTCGGCTCGTGCGTTCTCGACCGGCACGCCGTCCTTCTGCGCGCGGTCGAGCAGGTCGAGCATCCCCTCGAAGTCGAACGCTTGGCGCAGCAAGCGCAGCATCAGCGCCGTCGACTGCCCGCTCTCGTCGCGGCCGAGGTCGAGCGCGGCCTTGCACGCGAGCCGCGCGAGCTGCGCGTCGCGCCGGTCCTCGGCGGCGACGGCGATGCGGCGGTATTGATCGGCGAGCTCGCGCTTGCCGCCGCGCAACCGGTGCACGTCCGGCAGGAGTCGCCCCGCCTCCGCGAGCGCGCCTGCGAGGTCGCCCTTCGCGAGCACCAGCTGCACGCGCACGAGCCTCACCTCCGGGTCGTCGCGACCGGCGATCTTCTCCGCGGCGACGAACCGCTCGGCGCCGGCTGCGTCCTGGCCGCGCGAGAAGAGGAGACGCGCCAGCTCGAGGTGCGGCTCGGCGATGCCGGACGCGCGGCGCGCCGCGTCCTCGAGATCGATCACGGCGCCGACTGCGTCATTCGCGACGATGCGGAAGCGGCCGCGATCGATGAGTGCGCGCACGCAGGTCGGGTCGGCCGCCACCGCTTCGTCGAGGAGCGCGCGCGCTTTCGCGAGGCCGCGCTCGCGCGCGAGCGGATCGACGCCGCCGAGGAACGCCTCCACCACCGTCGCGGACGCGCGGCGCGCGCGGATCTCGGCGCGTTGGCGCGCCGCGCGGGCGTCGCGCAAGAGATCGTCGGCGAGCGACTCGGCCGCTTCCGGGCGCCCGGCGCGCAGGAGGAGGTCGATCAGCTCGAGCGAGCGTGCGTCGCGCTCGAAGCCGGACGCCACGACGCGCTGCTGGACGGGGATCGCGTCCTCGGGCGAGCCGGACAGCGCGGCGGCGATCGCGACGTCGCGCGCGACCGACGCCTCGGCCGCGTCGCGCGGGATCGCGCCGGATTCCGCGAGCTCGCGGGCGAGCATCCGCGCCGGCTCGGCGCCGCTCGAGAGTCGCGCGCGCAACGCGGCGTGAGAGAGCGGACGCGACGCGGCCGAGCGGACGTCGGAGCTCGCGGCGGAGAGCAACGGGCCGTGCGGCGCGCGCCAGGCCGCGAGCGAACGCACGGTGACGATCGCTTCGCCCGCGATCGCGAGGACGAGCAGAAGGGCAGCCGCCCGCGCGCGCGGCCCGGCGAGAGGCTCGGCGGCGCCGGAGAGATAGGCGCCGAACAGCACGACGACCGGCAGCGCGGCGGCGGGCGCGGGTGCGCTCCGCTCGACCGCGAGGAGCGCGACCGCCAGCGCGCCGAGCAGCGCCGCGAACGGCCCGCCGAAGCGACGCTCCGCGCCGATGAACGTCGCACCGAGCAGCGCGACCGCTGCGAGCGCGACGGCTCCGGGGAGGAACGCATCGGCGTGCGCGCGCGCGCTCGGACCGCGCGCGACCACGGCGGACGCCGCGCCGACCAGCCGGTCGAGCAGAGACGCGGACGCTGCATCCGCGCCGCCCGCGGCAGCCGCCTCGATCAACTCCGGCAGGCCGGGCAGGCCGAAGCGCCGCGCCGCTCCATAGAGGAGGACGAGCAGCGCGCCGGACCAGTGCGGCGGCGAGGGCTCGATGAGCGCGAACGCGGCGAGCGCCGCGACCGGCCCCGCGGTGCGCGCGGTCAGGACGCCGGCGAGCATCACGATCATCCCGAGCGGCGAGAAGACGGCGCCGCCCCGAGCCCGCAGCGCGGCGCCGAGCAAGACGATCGCGAGCGCGGCGAGGTCGAGCCCCGGTTCCGCCGCGGCGGCGATCACCGCGGGATGCAGGACGAGGGCGAGCGCCGCGCCGAGCGCGAGCGAAGCGCGCACGCCGGCGCGGGCACGCCACAGCAAGACGAGCACGCCGGCGCCGAGGACCACGGCGAACCCCGGCAGCGTCGTGACCGGCGCGTCGGAAGAAGGCGCCGAAGTCGGCGCCGCGGGCGCGAGCGACTCCGGGAGTTGCGGCGCCGCGGGTCGCGCGGACGGCGGCGTCACGCGCGGCGCGAGGAGCGCGAGCACGCCGACGACGAGCACGAGGAATCCCACCGCGATCGCGACCCGCGAAGACATTGGTAGACCTCACACAGGAGACCGTTGCCGGCCTCGTTGTGGAAGATCCC
>CAZOLL010000534.1:0-3305 GCA_964580365.1 uncultured Phycisphaeraceae bacterium | reverse complement strand
CCTCGACGAGGCTCAGGGCCAGATCATGGCCGGCAACGTCAACGCCGCGAGCACGCAGCCGACCGGCCCCGGATACCTGTCGTGGCTCACCGGCAAGGGCTTCCCCGGCGCGGGCCAGAACCCGTTCGACTTCGTCGTCGACGTGCAGGACGACGGCGTCGACAAGGGCGACACCACCAACATCAACAACGAGTTCCGCGTCGACGGTACCGGCGCGGGTGCGAGCCGCGTCGCCTACGCGTTCAACTACTCCGGCGATCCGCTCGCGGACGGCAAGGCCGGCCACGGCAACATCAACGCGTCGATCATCGGCGGGTACAACGCCCTCACCGGCACGGCCTACGAGGACGCATCGGGATACAACTACGGCCTCGGCCTCGCGCCCTGGGTGAAGGTCGGCAACAGCAAGGTGTTCGCCAACTCCGGCGCCGGCGTGTTCAACCAGCCGACGCTGACGCGCATGGCGAACGCGTACAACGCGGGCGCCCGCATCTCGTCGAACTCGTGGGGTTACACGAGCGGCACGACCTACAACGCCGACTCGCAGGCGCACGACCAGGCGGTGCGCGACGCCGTGTCCGGCACCGCGGGCAACCAGGAGCTGACGATCGTGTTCGCTGCCGGCAACAGCGGCTCGGGCGCCTCGACGGTCCACCCGCCGGGCACCGCGAAGAACATCATCACGGTCGGCGCCTCCGAGAACTTCCGCATGACGGGCACCGACGGCTGCGCGGTCGGCAACACGGGAGCGGACAACGCGCTCGACATCATCAACTTCTCGTCGCGCGGCCCGACCTCCGACAGCCGCAAGAAGCCGGAGATCATGGCGCCCGGCACGCACATCGAAGGCGCCGCGTCGCTCGCCACCGGCTACGACGGCACGGGCGTGTGCAACCAGTACTGGCCGACCGGCCAGACCCTCTACGCGTGGTCGTCCGGCACCAGCCACTCGACGCCGGCGATCTCCGGCGCGGCCGCGCTCGTGCGCCGGTACTGGGGCCTGAACGCGCTCGGCACGCCGAGCCCCGCGATGGTGAAGGCCGAGCTGATGAACGGCACCACCTACATGACGGGCGTCGGCGCGAACGACACGCTGCCGTCCAACAACCAGGGCATGGGCCGCGTGAACCTCGGCCGCACGTTCGACTCGACCGCGCGCGTGCGCGTCGACCAGAGCCAGGTGCTCGGCGCCTCGGGCGCCACCTACACGGTGTCCGGCAACATCAGCACGGCCGCGCAGCCGTTCCGCGTCACGCTCGCGTGGACCGACGCGCCCGGCCCGACGACGGGCAATGCGTTCGTGAACGACCTGAACCTGACGGTGACGGTCAACGGCACGACCTACCTCGGCAACGCGTTCGCCGGCGGCAACTCGACGACCGGCGGCGTCGCCGACACGCGCAACAACGTCGAGAGCGTCTACCTCCCGGCCGGCGTGAGCGGCTCGTTCTCGGTGACGGTGACGGCGGCGAACATCGCCGGCGACGGCGTCCCCGGCAACGGCGACACCACGGACCAGGACTTCGCGCTCCTCGTCTACAACGGCACGGCCGGCGCGCCTTCGCCGGACTTCTCGCTCTCGGCGTCGCCCGCGTCACAGACGATCACGCAGGGCGGCTCGACGAGCTACACGGTGAACACGACGGCGTTGAACGGCTTCGCCGGCAGCATCACGCTGTCCGCGACGCCCGCGATCTCCGGCGTCACCTACTCGTTCTCGCCGAACCCGGTCGCCGCGGGCGCCAGCTCGACGCTCTCGGTCACGACGACGGCGAGCGCGACGACAGGAACGAACGGCGTCACGATCACCGGCACCTCGGGCGCGCTCTCGCACAACACCGGCGTGTCGCTGACGATCAACCCGACGGGCGGCGGCGGCGGCAACGCGGTGAAGACGTTCAGCGCGGCGCCCAACCTGGCGATCCCCGACAACAACGCGACCGGCGCGACCAGCACGATCAACGTCGCCGACTCGCTGACGGTGTCGTCGATCTCGGTCTCGACCGTGATCCCGCACACCTACAAGGGCGACCTGACGGTATCGCTGATCGGCCCCGACAACACGACGGTGATCCTGCACAACAAGACGGGCGGCTCGGCCGACAACGTGACGACGACGTTCTCGATCGTCACCGCGTCGTCCGGTTCGCTCGCGGCGTTCAACGGCAAGAACACCGCCGGCGCGTGGAAGCTGAAGGCGGTCGACAGCGCGGCCGCCGACGTCGGCACGATCAGCTCGTGGAAGCTCACGTTCAACGGCGAGTCGACGGTGACCGCGAACCTGGCGATCCCCGACAACAACGCGACCGGCGTGACGAGTACGTTGAACCTGACGCAGACGGGCTCGGTCGCCGACGTGAAGGTCCGCGTGAACATCACGCACACCTTCAAGGGCGACCTCGTGGTGTCGCTGATCGCGCCGGACAACACGACGGTGATCCTGCACAACCGCACCGGCGGCTCGGCCGACCACGTCCAGACCGAGTATCCGGACCTCACGGTGCCGAACCAGTCGCTCGGCACGCTCGCCGGCAAGTCCATCACCGGTGCTTGGAAGCTGAAGGTGCAGGACCTCGCGTCGACCGACACCGGAACCCTCGTCAACTGGACGCTGTCGCTCACCGCGCAGTGATCGAGACACGATCGTGAAGCACCACGCCCCGCCGGAGCGCGAGTTCCGGCGGGGCGTTTCGTTGTCGGTTTCCCTTGCGGGCTTTCGGGTTCGTCCGCCGGAGAACCCGAATCGGCATCACCTGCTCGACGAGCGTTTCCTCACGCGCTCCGCGATCGGATAGATCGCGGCGGCGCCGACGAAGATGAGCAGGCCGAAGCGCGCGGTCGACCACTCCTGGATCAGGATCCCGATCGCGGCGCACGACATCACGACGAGGAACACGAGGCCGCACCACGGCTGGCCGAGCAGGCGCAGCGGCGCGACCTTCACGTCGGCGCGCATCGCGAGCGCGAACAGCGCCGCTGCGTTCAACGCGAAGAACAGGGCGTCGGCGAACACGACGTAGCTGCTCAGGCGGTTCACGTCGTTCCAGAAGCAGAGCGCGGCGGAGATCACGCCCTGCGCGACGATCGCGACCACGGGAGTCCGGAAACGCGGATGCACCGTCGCGAACGAGCGCGGCAGAAGACCGTCCTGAGCGAGCGCGAAGTAGAGCCGCGCCACCGTCTCCAGGGCGCAGCCCGTCTCGCGCGCCACCTCCGTCGCGTCGAGCACGGCGTAGAGGGCGTCGAGCCCCGCCATGTCGCGGGCGAGCGCCGCGGGCACGCCTTTCGACTCGAGCCGAGAGGCC
>CAZOLL010000533.1:0-3317 GCA_964580365.1 uncultured Phycisphaeraceae bacterium | reverse complement strand
CATCAGCGAGTGGGGCCATGACTTCCGCCCCGACTACCTGCGCCTGAAGGACGCGGCGCGCGCGCTCGGCCGGCCGCCGATCGTCGCGCTGACGGCCACGGCGACCGCCGGCGTGCGCGCGCACATCGCGGAGAACCTCGGGCTGTCGGCGCCGGTCGTGATCGTGAAGGGCTTCGAGCGCCCGAACCTCGCGTTCAAGGTCACTCGCGTCACGTCGCGCGACGAGAAGATCCGCCACGCGGTCGCCATCGTGAAGCGCGGGCGGCGCGGCCTCCTCTATGCGGCGACGCGGAAGAACGTCGAGGAGCTGGCGCAGGCGCTGCGCGCGAACGGCGTCGAGGCCGGCTTCTACCACGCGGGCGTGAAGGACACGGACCGCCGCGCGGTGCAGGAGAAGTTCGCGAGCGGCGCGCTCGACGTCGTCGCGGCGACCAACGCGTTCGGCATGGGCATCGATCGCCCCGACCTGCGCTTCGTGGTGCACTACGACGTGCCCGGCTCGGTCGAGGCGTACACGCAGGAGGCCGGCCGCGCCGGGCGCGACGGCCAGCCCGCCGAGTGCGTGCTGCTCTACTCGGCGCAGGACGCGCGTCTGCAGCGGTTCTTCATCGAGACCGCGTACCCCGAGGCGGCGACGATCGACGCCGTGCTGGCGACGCTCGAGAACTCCGGACCGAACTCGCCGGTCGAGGACGACGTCCTCGCACGCGACTTCGCCGACGTCCACGCGCGCTCGATCGACTCGGCGCTGCGCATCCTCTCGGAGCACGGCTGCGTCGCGCGCGGGTACTCCTCCGAACGCCGCTGGTCGTCCTTCGTGAAGCGCGACGCGAGCCCGCCGATCGACTTCGGCCTCTTGCGCCGTCGCGCCGCGGCGGAGCACGAGCGGCTGCAGCGGATGCTCGACTACGCGGAGCGCGGCGCGTGCCGGCGCGCGTTCCTCGTCGACTACTTCGCGGAAGGCGACAGCCCGCCGTGCGGCGCGTGCGACGCGTGCGCGGACGGCGCGGCGCGGCGCGCGCTCGCGGGCGACGAGCTGGCGATCGTGCGGATGGTGCTCGACCTCGTGAAGAACGTCGACGGGCGCTACGGGCGGCGGCGCCTCGTCGGCGTGCTGTCCGGCTCGCGCGCGAAGGAAATCCTCGAGCGCGGGCTCGAGCGACTGCCGCATCACGGCAAGCTCGCGCACCTGTCGACGACGCAGCTCGACCGCGTGATGAACGAGCTGGTCGAGGTCGGCCTGATCGAGATCGAAGCCGGCGAGTACCCGCTCGTGCATCTGACGGACGAAGGCCGTCGCGTCGTGCGCGGCGAGGTCACGCCGAAGTTGAAGTGCTTCGATGCGCGCGCGCAGAGCCCGGCGTCGACCACGAGCAGCGCCCGGTCGACGGCGCGCTCGAGCGCGGCGACCGCCGGGCCCGTCGATGCGGACCCGGACCTCGTCGAGCGATTGAAAGCGTGGCGCAAGGCGCGCGCGAAGGACCTGGGCGTGCCCGCGTACGTCGTGCTGCACGACACGACGCTCGTGCTGCTCGCGAGCACGCGGCCGCGGTCGGGGGACGAGCTGCAGCGCGTGAAGGGGATCGGGCCGACGAAGGCCGAGAAGTTCGGGGCGGAGATCCTGGAGATCGTCGGCGGAGCGTGAAGGGCGAGGCGCGAGATCCCTCGCGGGCGGGCTCGCGTCGGTACCATCGCGCTGCCTGCCATTTGGAGTCCCCGCCATGAAGCTCCGACTCTCCCTCCTGCTCGTCGCATCGCTCGCCGCCGTCGCGATCGCGCATCCGCATTTCCCGAAGACGGTCGAGATGAAGCTCGGCTTCACGAAGGACGCGCCGACGATCAAGGTCAGCCACATCACCGTCTCGTTCGACCAGGCGCTGTTCGAACAGACGAAGGAAGGCGACGTGTGGCACCTCGGCGGCGCCTCGCTCGAGACGAGCGCGGACGTGAAGATCGGCGGCCACGAGGTCGGCAAGGGCAGCTACCGCCTCCTGACGCGCAAGACGAAGAGCGGCGACTGGGAGCTTCTGCTCGACAAGGGCGGCAAGCCGTTCTCGAAAGACCTCACCCCCGACGCGTTCGCGATCGCGACGACGTTCGAGAAGGGCCAGCCGAAGCACGAGCACCTGCAGCTCGACCTTCAGCCGTCGGGCGACAAGAGCGCCACGGTGCTGAACCTCGAAGCGCACTTCGGCGAGTTCCGCGCGACCTCGAAGATCGACGTGCCGGAAACGAAGGAGAAGAAGTCGGGGTGACCGAGCGGCGGAACCCCAGCCAGGATGCGAAGCAAGTTCCCGGGCACGGGCACGCTCACGGGCACCGGCACGCTCCCTCTTCCGCTCGCGCTCCCGCTGACTGCTTGGCACGTTCGCATGCGGGGGGAGCGGGAGCGCGAGCGTGCCCGGGCGCGTGCCCGTGCCCGGACCAGGTTTCAGCGCGGCAGATCATCAGCCCCCTTTGCGCACCGCGTCGCCGTCGATCTCGCCTGCACTCCACCGCTGCCGCCCTTCCATCCCGCCCGCGACCGTGACGATCTCCCCGCTGACATGCCGCGCCCGCGGCGACGACAGCCACAGCACGGCATCCGCGATGTCGTCGGGTGTCGCGACCCGCTTCAAGGGCATCGTCGCGAGCGAGCGGGCGAGCATCGCGTCGTCCTTCAGCGCATCCTTCGTCATCTCGGTGACGGTCCAGCCGGGCTCGACGAGGTTCACTCGGCCTCTCGGATCGACGTCGACGATCTCGTTCTTCAGCGAAAGCGTGAGGCCGCGCAGGGCGGACTTGCTCGCGGAGTATTCCGCGTGCCCGCGCTCGCCGAAACGGCCGGACGTCGAGCCGATGAAGACGATCGCGGCTCCGCGGCCATCGGGGCGCGGGCGGCTCGACGCGAGTTGCGCGAGGAACGCGCGCGCGGTGAACAGCGCGCCGAGCAGGTTCACCTCGATCACGCTCCGGATGCGCTCGGCGTCCATCGATCGCAGCGGGACGTCGGCGTCGGGCCAGATGCCGGCGTTCACGATGCAGGCGTCGATTCGACCGAAGCGCTTCGCGCCGGCCGCGACGCAGGCTTCCATCGCCTCCGGATCGCGGACGTCGCCCTCGACCACGAGCGCGCGATCCTCCCACGCGGCGCGCGCGACGTGCTCGCGCAGCCGCGTCGCGCTCGCGTTCGCGTGCAGCACGAGGCTTGCGCCCTCCGCGGCGAAGCGCTCCGCGAGCCCAGCGCCGATTCCTCCCGCGGCGCCGGTGATCCAGACCGCGAGGTCGTTCAATCCGAGGTCCATCTCCCTCTCTATGATCCGCGTCCGCACCGAACG
>CAZOLL010000532.1:0-3319 GCA_964580365.1 uncultured Phycisphaeraceae bacterium | reverse complement strand
GGTAGCGCACCGACGACTCGAGGGCAGCCTTCGCGACGCCCATCACGTTGTAGTGCGGCACGACGCGCTGGCCGCCGAGGTAGCTGAGTGTGAGGAGCGCGCCGCCGCGGCCGGTCTTGTCCATCAGCGGCGCGACGCGGCGCGCGAGCGCAGTGAACGAGTACGCCGAGACGTCGAGCGCCGTGACGAAGCCGTCGCGCGTGGTCTCGACGTATTCGCCCTCGAGCTCCTCGCGCTTGGCGAACGCGACCGCGTGCACGACGAAGTCGAGCGACCCGAACTCGCGGTCGAGAACGGTCGCGAGCGCGTCGAGGTCCCTGTCGGAGGAGACGTCGCACGGGAGGACGACGGAGCCTTCGCAGTTCGCGGCGAGGGTCTCGACCGATTCCTTCAGGCGCTCACCCTGGTAGGTGAACGCCATTCGCGCTCCCTCACGAGCGCACGCGCGCGCGATCCCCCACGCGATCGACCGCTTGTTCGCGACCCCGAGGATGAGGCCTTTGCGTCCTTCGAGCAGCATTCTCTCTCCTCTCGCGGACTTCGCACGCAACCCCACGATCGAACGACTCTCGGCAACCGGTGCTCCGCGCTGAAACGCGGAGCTCCGGACTCGTCCGTTCAATGCAGCGCTGCGCGCTGCCGCGGCCTCAGGCCGCGGGGGTTCCTACCTCCGGAGAATCGTGGCGCGCTGCGAAGAATTGGCGGGGTAGGAACCCGGTCCGGGACCCGCGGGAGGATATCGAAGGCACCCCTAGAATGCAGCGCCGCCGATGACTTCGCAAAACGCCGCAACGCACTTCAAGAACGGGTTCGACCGCTTCGCCGGCGGCGATCTCGACGGCGCGATCGCCGAGCTCGACCGCGCGCTCGCGATCGAGCCGTCGCATCGCGAGGCGCTGCGCACGCTCGCGATGGCGTGGTTCAAGAAAGGCGACGCCGCCCGCGCCGCGGATCTGGCGCGCGCGCTGGTCGACGCCGCGCCGGACGACGCGCTCGCGTGGAGCAGCCTGTCCTTGTTCCTCTCGCGGAGCGGCCGCATCAAGGAGGCGGAGGACGCCGCCGCGAAGTCGAAGCTGGTGACCTGGAAGCGCGAGCTGAAGGAGCTGAAAGCGGCGCCGCAGAACGCGGTGAAGCCGTCCTCTCCCGGAACCCTGAACGTGCTCACGACTCCGGGAGCACCGCCGGTGCAGCAGGGACCGATCCTGCCGACGATCGCGAAGCGCGTGACCGGAAAGGACGATCCTCCGGTGTCTCCCGCGCCGCCCGCGCCGCCCGCGCGATAAGGACCGTCGCACCGACGCGCCAGCGCGTCAGCGCGGGAGCACGACGCGGAGCTGGCACCACTCCTGGTCGAAGTATCGGCCGTCGCTGAGCACAATCACCACGTTCCGCGCGTCCTTCGGATCGTCCTCGATCGTCGCGATCGGGAAGCGCGCGAACTCGCTCCACGTCGCGCCGAGCTCGCTCGTCACGGCCGCGCGCACGCGAGGGTCCGACAAGAGCGTCGGCCGCACGATCGGCGCGGACGCGCCGCGGACGAGGTCGATGGTCTGCCGGAGCAGCCGCCGCTCGGTCGAGGCGAGCAGCGTCCACGACAAAGGCCGCGTCGAGTCGGGCATCGTCGCACGCGTCGTGATCGACTCTCCCGGCTCGAGCAGCGCCGCGAGGCGCGCGAGCCCCTGCCGCTCCGCCTGCGAGCGCGCGACCCACAGCGTGCCGACGTAGGCGCACAGCATCCCGAAACCGATGGCGAGCACCGGAAGCGGCCGCGCGACGCCGATGTTCGACGCGCGGAGGGCCGCAAACGCGAGCAAGAGGATCGGCCACAGCACGCGCGCGGTCGCCGAGACATGGTTCGGGCCCGCGCGGAAGATCACGACCGTCGCGACGATCGCGCAGAGCGCCAGCGACCAGTTGCCGACGCGCGTGCGCGGGCCGGCGAGCAGCGCGGGGACGGCGAGCAGGAGCCACAGCCACGGGTCCGCGATGAACAGGAGGTCGCCGTAGCGCCACGTGCGGTCGAACGGGAGCCACGGGCGGATCCCGTACACGTTGGTCCAGTCGAGCAGCGGATGGCTGGCGAGCCCGATGAGAACCGCCGCGCCGAGCAACCGCGACCGGTGCGGCTCGAACGTCTCGCCGGCCGCGGCGCGCCGACGCGCGCCGCGGCGCTCGATCCACTCGAAGAACACCCACCACGCGACCCACTGGACGACGATGCCGAAGACCGCGTGCGTGATGCCTCGGTGCGCCTCGAGGTACTCGAACTGGTGGCCGAGCGAGCCGGCCAGCCGCGGCGCGAACGACGGGAAGACGTCGATGTCGGGCGCGTTCGCCGTGACCGCGAGCGCCATGGTCGAGACGCGGGCTGCGCGCGGCGCCGTCCCGAGCCGCGTGCGCGCGAGCGCGAGGCCGGCGAGCGTGTGCGTGAGGTTGTCCACCGGGCGCGCGTTCTACAAGACGACCGCTCCGTTACGATCCCCCGCCATGTCGCGATCGTGCGTGCGTCCGGCCGTCCTCCTCCTCTTCGTGTTCCTCGCTCTCGCCGCCGCTCCGAGCGCGCACGCGGAGCGCATCCGTCTCTGCGGCATCGCGTGCGCCGCGGACGGTGCGCCCCTCCCGGGCGTCGAAGTCGCCGCGCGAGCGAGCCTTCCGCCGTTCACGCGCTTCGCTCGCGCGACGACCGGCGCGGACGGCGCATTCCAGATCGACGTCGACGAGCCGGCGGCCGACCTCGCGCTCGAACTCACGAAGGACGGCCTCGCGCCGTCCGTGATGGCGGACATCCGACCGATCGACATCGACGTCGACGTCGGCGCCGTCCTCCTGTTCCCGCCCGTCGTCCTCTCGGGCGTCGTCGTCGACGCTGAAGGCAAGCCGGTCCCCGATGCCGCGGTGCACGTGCGCACGCCGGTCGACCCGGCGCCGCGCGCGCGCGCCACGACCGGAGCCGACGGTCGGTTCCGCGTCGCGGACCTGCCGAAAGCGCCGGTGATGGTCGCGGTCTCGAAGCGCGGCGTCGCTTGGGAAAGCCGCCTGCTCGATCTCGGCGACGCCCGCGTGCTCGAGTCGACGCTGCGCGTCGCACCGGGAACGGTGGCTTCCGGCAAGACGACGCCCGGCGCGCGCGTCCGCGCCCTGCGGCCCGACGCGCCTCCGCCGTCGTTCGCCGGCGCGGACGGGGCGTTCGAGTTCGTCGGCTTGCCCCTCGCGCCGGACGCCCGCGTCGTCGTCGACGCATTCGGCGCCGCGCCGCGCGAACTCGACGCGTCGCAGACTTCGTCCAGCGCGACCGTCCCGCTCGACCCGGCGCCAGTTC
>CAZOLL010000531.1:0-3320 GCA_964580365.1 uncultured Phycisphaeraceae bacterium | reverse complement strand
TGCGACCTCGCCGAGAAGTACGGCGCGATGGTCATGGTCGACGACTCGCACGCGACCGGCTTCATCGGCAAGACGGGGCGCGGCACGCCGGAGCACTTCGGCGTCACCGACCGCATCGACGTGGTGACCGGCACGCTCGGCAAGGCGCTCGGCGGCGCGGCCGGCGGGTACACGAGCGGCCGCGCGCCGCTCGTCGCGCTCCTGCGCCAGCGCTCGCGCCCGTACCTGTTCTCGAACTCGGTGCCGCCGCCGATCGTCGGCGCGACCATCGCGGCGCTCGACCTCCTGACGAAGTCGACGCAGCTTCGCGACAAGCTCGAGAGGAATGCGAAGCGCTTCCGCGAGGGGATGACGAAAGCGGGCTTCGAGATCAAGCCGGGCTTCCACCCGATCGTCCCCGTGATGCTCTACGACGCGAAGACCGCCGGCAAGGTCGCCGACGCCTTGCTCGCCGAAGGCATCTACGTGATCGCGTTCACCTACCCGGTCGTCCCGAAGGGCCAGGACCGCATCCGCGTGCAGCTCGCCGCCGACCTCGACGACGCGATGGTCGACCAATGCATCGCGGCGTTCACGAAGGTGGGAAAGGCGCTCGGCGTCGTGAAGTGACGCTCACGGCGTCTCACGGCACGGGCGCATTCGGCGCGCTCAGCACGAACATCGAGAGGAACAGCCCGACTCCCACGACGATCGCCGTGATCGTCGCCGCGCGCGTCCACCGGTCTCCGGTCGCGCCGAACGCGCGCGTGACGGCGAGCCCCGCGAGCGGCAGCGCGAACGGGACGAGGCCCTGCCGGTAGCGGTCGGACGCCACGGTCAGCGCGACGACGACGAGGAAGACGAGGACGAGCAGCACGAACGTCCGTGCGACTCGACTGCGCATCGCGAGCGCCGCGCCCGCGGCGGCGAGCGTGAACACGAGCCACGACCACGCGCCGGCGACGAGCTGCGTCATCCGGCCCCAGCCGTCGGGCAGACGCCACGTCGAGCGATAGAAGCCGAGCAGCGTGCGCTGGTCGGGCACGAACCCGTCGATCGGGTACGCGATCGCGGAAGTCGGCGCGAACGACTCCGGCCCGAAGAATACGCGCAGGCGGTTCGCCGCTCGTTGCGCGGTGAGCGACGGGTACTCGAGCAGCGCGTCGTGGAACGTCTTCTTCGCGAGCGCGATCGCCGCCTCGCGGTCGGGCTGCGCGGTCCACAGCAGGTGGCCGCTCTGGTGAAGCGGAGCGTTGTCGTACATCAGCGCCCAGTACCCGTACGTGCCGGTCGGCAGCGGCCGGCCCGTCGCGCGCGCGGTCGCAACGGTCCACGGCGCGAGCCCGACCGCGAGGCCGACGCCGATGCACGCGGCCGCGCGCGCGCGCGCACCGAGAGTCCCGGTCCGCCGGTCGACGAGGTCGACCACGACGAGCAGGAGCACGACGACGAGCGCCAGCTCCTTCATCTGCGTGCCGACGGCGAGCACGAGCCCGATCACCAGCGCCGCGAGCGGCCGCGGCGTCGCGTCGTTCCGATCGAGCAGGAGCAGCGCGAGAGCGGGGAAGAACCCGGTCACGCTCTCCGCGAGGATCAGCGTGGACGAGTAGAGCATCGTCGACGGCGACAGCGCGCCGAGCCACGCCGTCGCGGCCGCCGCGCGCGCACCGAACCGGCGTCGCGCGACCTCGGAGGCGAGGAACACGGTGCCGAGCTCGAACACGATCTGCAGCAAGTAGGCGCGCGGGAAGGGCGACGGAGGGCTCTGCCCGGTGTCGAGTCCGAGCGACACGAGCAGCGTGTACAGGGGCGGCCGGATGTCGATCATCTCCGGCTGGATCACCGAGCCGTGCTCGAGCCAGTGCCGCGCCAGGTTCACGTACATGTTGGCGTCGCCGTGCGTCGGGATCATCGGCGCGAGGCAGAACACCGCCAACCCACGGATCGCCAGCCCGACCAGGAACGCGAGCCACCGCATATGCGGCGGACTCTACAGCCGTGCCCGATCGGCCGCGAATCCCGACAACCGTTCGGCATCCGGAGGGGGCTCGGCTACGATCCCCGCCTTCCGATCCGCCTCCATCGATTCGTCCCCGGGAACGCCGCGCGTGAGCTTCGACCGCTTCGACCTGCATCCGAGCCTGATGCAGGGCATCCGTGACATGGGGTACGCGGACCCGACTCCCATCCAGGAGCAGGCGATCCCGATCGTGATGACCGGCAGCGACCTGATCGGCGTCGCGCAGACCGGCACCGGCAAGACGGCGGCGTTCCTCCTGCCGATCCTGCACCGCTTGATGAACGGGAAGACCCACGTGACGCGCGCGCTGATCCTCGCGCCCACGCGCGAGCTCGCCACGCAGATCGACGAGAATCGCGTCGGCCTCGCGTACCACACGCCACTGTCGGGCGCGGCGGTGTTCGGCGGCGCCGACATCCTTCCGCAGGCGCGCGCGCTGAAGGCCGGCGCGGACATCGTTGTCGCGACGCCCGGCCGACTGCTCGACCACCTGTACCACGGGCTGCCGAAGCTCGAGGCGGTCGAGATCCTCGTGCTCGACGAGGCCGACCGCATGCTGGACATGGGCTTCCTGCCCGACATCGAGAAGATCCTGCGGCGCCTGCCGGCGAAGCGGCAAAACCTGCTGTTCTCCGCAACGATGCCGCCCGAGATCGAGCGCCTCGCGCGCGAGTTCATGAGCGATCCGAAGACGATCACGATCGGCCCGAAGAGCCGCCCCGTCGACCTCGTCTTCCAGGAGGCCATCGAGGTCGCGCCGCAGCACAAGCTCTCGACGCTGATCGGCCTCCTGCGCGAGAGCGCGATGCGCTCCGTGCTGGTGTTCGCGCGCACGAAGGTCGGCGCCGACCGGTTGTTCAGCGACTTGAAGCGTCGCGACTTCAACGTCGCCGTGATCCACGGCGATCGTTCGCAAGAAGAGCGCTTCCGTTCGCTCGAGGCGTTCCGCAATGGGCTCGTCGACGTGCTGGTCGCCACCGACGTCGCCGCGCGCGGCATCGACGTCGACGGCATCTCGCACGTGATCAACTTCGACGTGCCCCGCACCGCCGACGACTACGTGCATCGCGTCGGCCGCACGGGCCGCGCGGGCGAGGAAGGCCACGCGATCACCTTCTGCACGCGCGAAGAGTCGCGGCAGCTCGCGCAGATCGAACGCGCGATCGGCAAGCGCATTCAGCGACGCGGCGACGGCGGCACGTTCGAAGCCGCCGCGCACGGGCCGCAGACCCACGCGCCGCAGAGCGGCGGCGGCGCGCACTCGGAAGAAGGACGCCGGCGAAGGCGCCGGGGCGGCCGCGGCCGCGGTCGCGGCGGCGCG
>CAZOLL010000530.1:0-3337 GCA_964580365.1 uncultured Phycisphaeraceae bacterium | reverse complement strand
CCCACGGAAGGCGCAGCGCGATCGCGAACTGGCCGACGATCTCCGGCGAGAGCGGCGCGTCCTGTCGCGGGTCGAGCGACAGCGCAAAGATGTCGAGCAGCTCGTCGTGGCGGCGCAGGTGGGGGACGAGCGAGTGCGCCTGGCGCGGGTCGCGCAGGAGGAGCATCGTGCGCGCGCTCGGGTGCGGCGCGAACGGGCCGAGCGTCGCGCCGACGGCGCGCGCGAACGCGGACGCGGGCGGCATCATCTCGGCCGGATGGAACTGCACGTGCTTCGGCACGCGGTCGAGCGCCGTGGCGACCGACACGAGGCGCCGCAGGATGCCGGCGACGAAGTCGACGCCCACCGTCGCGTCGACGAGCGAGCTCTCGCCCTCGCCGTCCGCGCCGCGCGGAAGGTGCAGGAGGACGCCGCCCTGCTCGATGAAGTGCCAATCGCGTGAGTTCGGCGCGCGCTTCGAGCCGAGCCGCGCCGCGCGCGCGAGCAGGCCGGCGATCGCGTCGACCTGCGCCGCGTCGTCGGCGCCCGGGCCGCTCGAGCGCTCGAGCGCCTCGACTGCGGTCTCCGCGGCGGCGAGGTCGCCGGAGTAGAGCCGCGACTCGACCAGGAGCGACTGAGCGGAGAACGACTCCGCGGCGGACAAGGCGTCGTCGTTCGCGACGCGGTCGAACAGCGCGCCCGCGCCGCGGGAGTCGCCCGCGAGGAAGCGCGCGTAGCCGAGCTCGTAGCGGACGAGCGGCAGCATCGCGTGACCGTCCGCGCGCTTCGCGCACGCTTCGAGGTAGATCGCGCCGAGCTCGGGCCGTCCGGCGCCGGTGAGGTGGAAGCCGAGGTCGTACAGCACCTGCGGATCCTGCGGCTCATCGGCGACGCCGGTGAACAGGGCCTGCTCGGCCGCTGCGCCGCTGCGCTCCGCGACCTCGGCCGCCGCGGCGAGGGCCTCGCGCGAGAAGGGCGCGCGTTCGAGCACGTCGAGCAGCCCGCGCAGGGCGCCGCGCAGGTCGCCACGCTCGAGGCGGACGCGCGCCGCGTCCACGCCCGGGCGCGCATCGCCCTCGTCGCCGTTCTCGTCCGTCGCACCCGAACCGTCGTCGTCACGCTTCATCTTCGAGACTGTAGCCGACCGCCCGGTTTTGCTTGAATGGCCGCGTGGTCACGCTGGCGGTCATCAACCAGAAAGGCGGCGTCGGAAAGACCACGACGACCGCCAACCTCGGCGCCGGGCTTGCGCGCCTGGGAAAGCGCGTCCTCCTCCTCGATTTCGACCCGCAGTGCAACCTCACGGCGCACCTGCTCGAGCGGCTGCCCGACGGCAAGCCGTCGACCTACGAGCTGCTGCGCACGGGCGTGCCGCTCGCGACCGTCGCGCTCGAGACGCGCATCCCCGGCTTGATGCTCGTGCCGGCGAACGGCGACCTCGCGTCCGTCGAGATGGAGCTCGCCACGGAGATCGGCCGCGAGACGATCCTGCGCGACCAGCTGAAGAAGGCGGCCGACGCCGGCCTCAAGTTCGATCACGTGCTGATCGACTGCCCGCCCTCGCTCGGCCTGCTCGCCATCAACGCGCTCACCGCGGCCGACGAAGCGCTCGTTCCCATCCAGGCCGAGTTTTTCGCGCTTCAGGGAATGGCCCGTTTCGTCGAAGTGCAGCAGTTGGTGCGCCAGCGGTTGAACCCGTCCTTGCAGTTGGGCGGCATCCTCATCTGCATGTGGCGCGGCAACGCGAACCTGTCGCGCGAGGTGCGCGACGAAGTGAAGAAGGTGTTCGGCGACGTGCTCTACGACTCCATCATCCGCCAGAACGTGAAGCTCGCGGAGGCTCCGTTGGCGGGGAAGACGATCTTCGAGTACGCGCCCGAGTCGAACGGCGCGGCGGACTTCGCCGCGGTCACGCTCGAGTTCCTGCGCCGCCACGGCGAGGCGACCGACCGGTCGCCCGAGGCGGCGCTCGCGGTCCTGACGGCGCCGCCGCCGCTGCCTTCGGTTGCAGGCGGTGCATCCGAGAGCGCGACGAGCGCGACGAGCGCGACCAGCGCGACGAGCGCGACGGCCGCCAGCGGCACGGCATGAGTCCGGGAGGGTTTTCGATGCGGTCGATCCTGTTCTCGTTCCTGTTCCTGGCCTCTTCCGCTGCGGGTGCGGCGCTCGCCGCGGATGACCCGGCGGCGTGGAGCGTCCATCTCGTGACCACGCAGGGCGCGCACTACGAAGGCGTGGTGATGCGCACGCCGAAGGTCGCTCCGATCTTCGAGAAGGAAGGCGGGCCGAGCGCCGCCGCCGTCTCCGCGGACGTGCCGATCGAGATCCGCTGGTTCAACGGGCTGAACGGCTCGATCGGCGTGCGCGCCGGCAAGGTGAAGTCGATCGAGGTGAAGAACACGCTCACCGCCGACGACGTGAAGACGCGCGAGCAGCAGTCCGCCGCCGGCAAGGAAGAGAAGTGGCAGGCGGAACTGGAGCGCCTGAAGATCGTGGACAACGGGCGCGCCGAGCGCGCGGCGGCGGAAGCCGACGCCGCGGCGGCCGCCGCGCTCGAGGCGATGCGCCTGCCGGAGATCCCCGCCGACCTGAAGCCGTGGCTCGACAAGTACCCGCCCGAGGACGGCTGGGTGCCGGCGAAGAAGGACGAGCTGTACCACACGACGGTGATCCTCAACTCGCGGCCGCTCACCGAAGAGGAGCGCGCGTGGATCGACGAATACGACTCGTGGAAGCCGGCCTTCGACGCCTGGTTCGCGCGCGAGCAGCGCAAGATCGAATTGGAGGAGAAGGCGAAAGAGGACGCGGCGAACGGCGCGGCCTCGAAGCCCGCGGCGACCGGCGAAGACAAACCGGAACCCACCGGCACCGCGACGAGCGGCGCGTCGAAGGTCGACCCGGACAACCCGACGGACGAAGAGCTGGCGCAGCTCCCCAAGCGCCTCGACGCGAACGTCAAGAAGCCGATCAAGATCGACCCGAAGACAAAGAAGCCGATCGGTCTCGAGCCGGGCACGCCGACGCCGACCAACCTCACGAACGGCGAGCGGCCCTGAGCGCGGGGCTCCGCGCACGGTGACCGTCCCGATCGAACCCAAGACGCGCCTCGCCCGCGCCGCGCGACTTCAACGCGCGCTCGCGTCCGGCGAGGCGCGGCCGTTCTGGTCGCCGCTCCTGTCGCTCGCGTCCGCGCTGTACGGCGCCGGTGCGCGGGCGAAGAACCGCCGCTTCGACCGCGGCGCCGCGCGTGCGGAGCGCGTGAACGCGCGCGTGATCTGCGTCGGCAACCTCACGACGGGCGGCACCGGCAAGACGCCGATCGTCGTCTTGCTCGCGAACGCCGCGCGCGCCGCGGGGA
>CAZOLL010000529.1:0-3337 GCA_964580365.1 uncultured Phycisphaeraceae bacterium | reverse complement strand
GACGCCGCGCATGAGCAGCGCCGAGCGCCCGGGGAAGCGGCGCGGCCCGTCCTCGTGCGACGCGCCGAGGTGCGCGGCCACCGGGATGCCGCGGCGCTCGGCTTCGAGACCGATCTCGAGCGCGTGCACCGCGCGGCGACCGAGCAGCACGTCCTCGACGACGTCTTTCAGCGTCCGCACGCGGTAGAGCTTGAGGTACACGCGCTCGGCTCTGCCGTCGATCGTCGTCTCGAACGAGTAGACCGCGCGCCGCTTCTTCAGCTTGCGGCGGTGATCGTCGGTGAGCGGCGCCGGCACGCGAGCGCCGGACTCGACGAGCGGCGACTTCACGGCCTCGGCCGGGACATCGTCGCGCAGGTAGAGCTTCACGACGCCGCTCGAGCTCCGCTCGCGGAGCGTGACGAGTCCTGGCGCGGCGTGTCCTGCGGCGGGGGCGGTCAATTCGGCTTCACGCGGACCCAGACGCTCTTCACCTGCGTGTACAGCTCGAGAGCGTGGAGCCCCATCTCGCGTCCGAAGCCGGATTCCTTGAAGCCTCCGAACGGCGAGGCGGCGTCGAACTGGTTGTAGGTGTTCACCCAGATCGTGCCGGCGCGGATCTTCCGCGCGAGGTAGTGCGCCTTGTCGATGTCCTTGGTCCACACGCCGGCGGCGAGGCCGTAGTTCGTGTCGTTCGCGCGCTTCACGAGGTCGTCGAGCGACTCGAACTCGAGCGCCGACACGACCGGGCCGAAGATCTCCTCGCGCGCGATCGTCATGCCGTCCTTCGCGTCGAACACGGTGGGCTGGACGAAGTAGCCCTTCGCGTTCGCGCCGGACTTCGCGGGGCCGCCGCCGCAGAGGACCTTCGCGCCCTCCTTCTTGCCCGCGTCGATGTAGCCGAGGATCTTCCTGTACTGCTCCTCCGAGACCTGCGCGCCCATGCGCGTCTGCGGATCGAGCGGGTCGCCGACCTTGAGCGACGACGCCTTGTCGGCGAGCGCGCCGAGGAAGTCGCCCTTGATCTTCTTGTCGACGAACAGCCGCGAGCCGGCGCAGCAGACCTCGCCCTGGTTGAAGAACACGCCCGCGAGCACGCCGCGGATCGCGCCTTCGAGGTCGGCGTCCGCGAGGATGACGTTCGGCGACTTGCCGCCGAGCTCGAGCGAAACGCGCTTCACGTTGCCGGCGGCGGCGCGCATGACTTCCTTGCCGACCTCCGTCGAGCCCGTGAATGCGACCTTGTCGACGCCCGGGTGCGACGCGAGCGCGGCGCCCGCGGTCGGGCCGAAGCCCGGGACGATGTTCACGACTCCCGGCGGGACGCCGGCCTCGAGGAGGATCTCGCCGAGGCGCAGCGCGGAGAGCGGCGTCTGCTCGGCGGGCTTGAGCACGACGGTGCATCCGCACGCGAGCGCGGGCGCGAGCTTCCAGCACGCCATCAGCAGCGGGAAGTTCCACGGGATGATCTGGCCGACGACGCCCATCGGCTCGCGCAGCGTGTAGTTGAGGAACGGGCCGGCGACGGGGATGGTCTCGCCGTGGATCTTGGTCGCGTAGCCGCCGTAGTACCGGAAGATGTCGGCGGCGAGCACGGTGTCGACGTTGGACGTCTCGAAAATCGGCTTGCCGTTGTCGAGCGTGTCGATGAGCGCGAGCTCGTCCCTGTACTTCTCGATGAGGTCGCCGATCTTCCACACGATCTGACCGCGCTGGCTCGGCGTCATCTTCGACCACGGTCCGTCTTCGAACGCCTTGCGGGCGGCTTTCACGGCGCGGTCGATGTCCTCCTTATCGCCCTCGCAGACCTGCGCGAGCACGTCCTCGGTCGCGGGATTCACGGTCGTGAACGTCTTCCGCGACGCCGCCTCGACCCACTGGCCGTCGATCAACATGCGCTTCGGTCCCGAGGTCACGAACTTCGGAAGCGTGGCGGTGGTCATGGAGGTCTCCTCTTCGCGTCGACTCGCGTGCCCGGGCCACGCGTCCGAAGGACGCGCGACGGTTCGCGGACCATTTGATCCCCGTCCGCTCGGGGTGACAAGTCCGCCGTGCTTGCCGCGTTTCGGGCGCACCCGTAGAGTCGCGCCGCATGGCGCTCCTGCTGACGGACACCGCGTGGTTTTCCGCGCTCGCGGCGCTCCTGTTCGGCGGACTGGCGCTGATCCTCTGGACGCTTCGCACGCGGCTCACTGCATTCTCCGAGCAGCTCGACGCGGTGCGTCAAGAAGTCGACAACGTTGCGCAAGACTTCGCGCAGTCGCACGCGCAGGCGGCGCCGCCGCCCGCCCCCGTCGAGCCGCCGCAGCCGCCCGTTCCACTGGTGTTGCCGCCGCCGGTCGACCTCGCGCCGCTTTCGGCGGACGTCGAGCGGCTCGCGCGCGAGGTCGCGCAGATCTCGACCACGTTGTCGCAAGTGAACGAAGAGATGCGCGCCCAGCGCGGCGAGCGCGTCCGCGAATCGATCGAGCGCCGCCTGCGCAACCTCGGCTTCCAGACCGTCGCGGTGCTCGCGGACCTGCAGGCGATCGGTCCGGGACCGACGCGCATCACCGTCGCCGGCACCAAGGCCGGCATCTCGCACAAGGGATACGTCGTGGTCGAGGGCGGCCGGGTCCTCGAGGAGAAGATGACGTCGTCCCACGAAGTCTTCCCGTGATCCGACACGAGAACCCGCTCCGCACGAACGATTCCCCGAGGAGGGCCGCGTGACGAACGCGCCGCACGTTTACGTCGAGGACCTTGGCCGCCACGCCGGACAGCGCGTCCGGGTGAAGGGCTGGCTCTACAACAAGCGCTCGTCGGGGAAGCTCCACTTCCTGCAGGTGCGCGACGGCACCGGCGTCGTGCAGGCGGTCTGTTTCAAGGGCAACTTCGACGAGGACACGTTCAAGAAGCTCGACGTTCTGCCGCAGGAGTCGTCGCTCGAGGTGGAAGGGGACGCGAAGCCGGAGCCGCGCGCGCCGGGCGGTTTCGAGCTGGACGTGAAGGCGGTCACGATCCGCGCGCCGGCCGAGCCGTACCCGATCACGCCGAAGGAGCACGGCACCGGGTTCCTCATGGACCACCGCCACCTGTGGCTGCGCTCGCAGAAGCAGCACGCGATCCTCCGCATTCGCGCGCGCGTCGTCCGCGCGATCCGCGAGTTCTTCGACTCGCGCGGCTTCGTGTGCATGGACTCGCCGATCTTCACGCCGTCGGCGTGCGAAGGGACGCAGACGCTCTTCCCGGTCGACTACTTCGGCGAGACCGCCTTCCTCACGCAGTCGGGGCAGCTCTACGCCGAGGCGTCGGCGATGGCGTTCGGCAAGGTCTACTGCTTCGGCCCGACGTTCCGCGCCGAGAAGTCGAAGACGCG
>CAZOLL010000528.1:0-3353 GCA_964580365.1 uncultured Phycisphaeraceae bacterium | reverse complement strand
CGGCTCGAGCTGGCTCGAGTCGTCCGGGCTGCTCGGCCGCGCGCGCTGCGCCGCGTGGATCGCCGACGCTCGCGCAGACGATGCGCACCATCCTGTGATCTGGGACCCGGCGTCCATGCTGCCGGACCCGGCCGAGTGGCCGGCGATGACCGCCGAACAGGTGGTCGATCGCGTGATCGCGCGGCTCGGCCCGCTCGACGCGCGGCCGAGCACGGTGCTCGCGCTCGTCACGTACCTGCAGACGGACGTCCACGGCGACCCCGCACCGTTCGTGCTGTCGCCCGCGTCGGTCGAAGGCAAGTTCCGCGGGCTCGTCGCGCTCGCGTTGTCGTGCCCCGAGTTCCAGTTCGCGTGAGATCGAAGATGACGAACACCGGCATCACTCGACGCGACCTGCTCCGGCGCGGCCTCCTTGCCGCGCCCGCAGCCGCGCTGTTCCCGCATCTCTTCACGAGGAACTTGATGGCCGCCGGCGGCGCCGGCGAGAAGAACCTCGTCTTCGTCGAGATGCGCGGCGGCAACGACGCGCTGAACACGGTCGTCCCGTTCGGGCTCAACAACAACGCCTACTCGCAGCGCTACCGCGAGCGGTTGTCCGTGCCCGCCGACGCGACGTGGCCGCTCGACGAGAACCACGGTTTGCACCCCGGCCTCGGCCGCTGGAAGCCGATCTTCGACGCGGGCCACCTCGCGGTGATGAACGGCGTCGGGTACCCGAAGCCCTACTTCTCGCACATGGTGTCCCAGCGCGTGTGGGCGACCGGCGACCCGACCGCGGTCACGACCGACGGCTGGTTCGGCCGCTGGCTCACCGAGTTCGGCGGCGGCAGCACCGGCGCCGACCCTCAGGCGTTCGACGTCGATGACTTCGCCGGCCGTCTCTTCACCGGCGGCGGGTTCATTCCCGCGTTCCGCGTGCTGAAGGGACTCGAGTTCCCGGTCGATCCGCGCTTCAAGAAGGACGGCAAGAACCGCCGCGCCGCCTACCGCGCGATCGCACAGGGCGTGAAGCCGCAGGGCGGCGCTCTCGGCGCGGTGGCCGGCAACCAGTTGAAGATGCTGCGCTCGATGGACGCGCTCGACACGGTCGACATCCACGACGGGGTCCGCGGCTACCCGGACCACCAGTTCGGCCGCGAGCTGCGCCTCGTCGCCGACATTCTGCGCTCCGGCCTCGGCTACCGCTTCTTCCACGTCACGCTGCAGAGCTTCGACACTCACTCCGCCGAAGTGCAGAAGAAGACGCACGAGAAGCTGATCCGCCTGATCGGCGACGGCACCGCCGCGCTCCACGACGAGCTGCAGGCCGCCGGCCTCGGCGCGAACACGCTGATCGTCGTCTACTCCGAGTTCGGCCGCAGCCTGTACGAGAACGGTTCTGGCGGCACGGACCACGGCACGGCGGGAAGCACGTTCGTCCTCGGCTCGTCCGTGAAGGGCGGGATGATCACGCCGTATCCGTCGCTCGACCCCGCCGACCTCTCGCCCGAAAAAGAAATGATTGCGACGACCGACTTCCGAGACGTGTTCGGGACGATCGTCGACCGCTGGCTCAACACCACGCCGAGCAAGGTGTTCAGGAACCACGCGTACACGGACCTGGGCTACCTGTGATCGCCGGGGGGCGCCCGTGCGGTGCTCCAGTTCGACGCCGCGGTTGACGATGCTGCGAATGTCGCACTAACCTCGCCCCCTTCGCGATGAACCGAGCGCTCCAACGACTGCTGATCACCCTGCTCGTCCCGGTGCTGATCGCGCCGGGCGGAGTGTCGGCGCACTTCTGCATGATGGCGCTTGCGTTCGCGACCGGGTCGTCCGACTGCTGCACCGTCTTGCGCGCGGTCGAGCACAGCGCCGCCGCAAAGCGCACGGGTGGCCGGCGCTGCTGCGCTCAGAAACCCGCGCCGGCGCAGGCGCCGATCGATCGTCCGAGCACGCGCGGCGTGAACCCGAGTTGTCCGCTCTGCGTGAGCGTGACTCTGCCGGAGCTGTCCGCATCCGCTCCGGACCGCGCGGAGGTCGCCGCGGACTTCGCGCTCGCGCCGCCGCCGGCGCTCGTCGCCGCATTCCTCGTTCCGCCGCACGCAGAGGCGCCGCCCCGCGTGTTCGCGCGCGGGGCCGGACCGCCGGGTTTCCCGGCAGTCACCGTTCCGCTCCGCTGCTGATCCGACCTCCGAGTTTGGTCGAGACCGCGTCGCGTTCGCGCCGCGGTCCTCCGTCCGTTCCGCTCCGGAGGTCCCATGCAACCGAGTTCCCGTTCGAGATCGTTTCCGCAGATTGCAGTCGTCCCGTTGCTCGCGCTGTCGGCGTGCGCGGCGTCGCATGCGTCGTTCGAATCCGAAGTCGCCGAGTCCGTCGCGGCGCGCGCGACGAGCGCGGAGAGCCTCGCGCTCGCGTTCGAGCTGGCGGCCGTCGCCCCGCTGGCCGCCGCTCCCCCGCGCGAAGCCGCATCCGCAGATCCTTCGCGGCTCGACTTCTGGCGCGCGGCCGCGTTCGCGTTCGCGCCCGAGGTGCGCGCGGCGCGTCACGAGTACGAGGAAGCGGTCGATGTTCGCGTCGGCGCCGGTGCTCCGAGCGATGTCGAGTTCGACCTCGCGTCGGCGCCGACGGAAGCGGCGGTCACGTTCGACCTGCTCGGCCTCCTGGGAAGCGTCGGAATCGGCCCATCGGCCGCAGCGAAGCGGCTCGCGGACTCGCGGGTGTTCGCGGCGCTAGCGGCTCTCGAGCAGGCCGTGTTCGACGCCGACTTCGAAGTGGAGCGCGCGCGCCTGCGGGTGATGGCGGCGGCGGAGAAGGTCGCCGCGCTCGATCGACTCGCCGGCGACGTCGATGCCGACGTGAAGCGCGTCACGATCCTCGCTGCGGACGGTTTCATCCCGCCGGCGGAAGCGGAAGAGGCGCTCGGGCAAGCCGCCGCGGCGCACGCACGGAAGGACGCGGCGACGGCCGAACTTGCCTCCGCCCGCGCCGCGCTCGCGCGCGAGGTCGGAATCGAGCCGGCGCATCCCGCGCTCGACCGCGTCTTCGGCCCGATCGAGATCGAAGCCGCGGCTGCGGAGCGGGCGCTCGACGCGCGCGTGCTGCTCGCGCGCATCCCGGAGCTGCGGCGCGCGCGGCTCGACTACGCGGTCGCCGAGGCGGACTTGCGCCTCGCGACGGCGGGCTGGTGGCCGGACGTCGCGATCGGCCCGAAGCTGATCGCCGACGACCTGTACCTGCCCGGCGGCGTCGCGCGCGTCGACGTGCCGTGGCCGACCGCGGTGATCGCCGACATCCGCGCCGCCGACCACCGTCGCGAGCGCGCGCGCGAGTTGGTCGAGCAGTCCCTGGTCGACTGGGAGAACCGGTTCGCG
>CAZOLL010000527.1:0-3377 GCA_964580365.1 uncultured Phycisphaeraceae bacterium | reverse complement strand
TCTCCGGCACGGCGATCACGCCGTTCGTCTCGATGTAGAGCTGCTCCTGGTGGCCGGTCGTGTACTCGCCCTCGACGATCGCGTGCGCGGCGGCGAAGCCGCGATCGAGACTGCCCTTCGCGATCGTGATCTCCTTGAACGTCGTCGGCGACGCGCGCGCGTCGAGCAGCGGTGAACGCTCCTCGACGTCGATCGCGAACCTCGCGTCGAGCAGTCGCTCCTTGTGCTCGTGCGCGACCAGGAGGATCGGCTCCGCGAAGTGGCGCACCTCGCGCTGCGCGAGGCAGGGTTGGTCGTGCTCGATCAGCGCGATCGCGTTCGTCCCCGGGATGCCGCGGTGGTCGACGACGGTGAAACCGGCCGTGTCGAACTCGGCGCGGATCGAGCGGATGATTCCGGACGCGACACGCGAGCGGATCGTGCGCGCGTGGAGCATCCCCGGAAACGTCAGGTCGTCGACGTAGCGCGCGCGGCCAGTGACCTTGGACCAGGCTTCCTTCCGAACGACGTTTCGGCCGACGGCGGGCATGGCGCGGGATCATAGGACCGCGCTCGTGCACGCCGTCGGCCGCCGCGTGACGGTCGCCGAAGCTTTACTGCGGGTTGACGATCAGGGTCGCGAAGTCGACCGAGATCTGCGCGGTGTATTCCGCGAGCTTCAGTCGATCGTCCGACACGATGTTGCCGACCGCCTTGGATTCGCCGAGCAGCTTCTGGAACGACTTCAGCTGCTCCGAGCCCGCCTCGAGCTGGCCCTTCGCCTTCTCGGGCTTGCCCTGGTCGACCTTCTTCTTGGCCTTTTCGACGTGCTCGATCGCGTCCTCGATCCGCTTCACCATCTTCTTGTTCGAGCTGGTGCCGTCGGTGACCTCGTCGGCTTCGTCGCGCAGCTGAATCAGGTCGGCGAGCAGCGTGTCGATGGTCGCGATGATCGCGCCCGGCTCGCCGAGGATGAAGTCGTCGAGCACCACGATGTCGGAAGCCCCGCCCTGCGTCACGTCGGGCGTGCCGAGCTCGGCCTCGCCCAGAGTGATGCGCACGCGCGTCACGACGTTGCTGCCGAAGTCGACGCCGAGGAACGACATCCCTCCGTTGCCGGCGAGCGTCGCGACGTTCTCGGTCCGCAGGAGCACGTGGCCGCGATAGAACTCCATCTTCGTCGCGTTCGCGACGTCGACGTCGCAGAACACCGCGCCGAACCCGCGCACGGCCGCCTTCTGCGCGCCGCCCGGATTCACGAACTCGACGTCGAAGACGTTGTCGCCGACGGGAGTGAGCAGCCGCTCCGCGGAAAACGTGGCGAACGCCGTCGGGTAGCCGGCGTCGTCGCCGCCGAACTCCACGGGAGTGAGCGTCAGGTTCGCGGCGTCCGCGCTGACCTTGAACGTCGTCGTCGGCAGCACGCCGACCAGCAACACGCCGGCGGATTCGACGGCGTTGTAGAAGTTCGAAGGCAAGAGGCTCGGGTCGGCCTGCGAGTCCGCGATGCTGTCCCAGTGGATCTCGCGCCGGCCGCTGCCGACCGAGCCGGGATCGTTCGGGTTCAGCGTGCCGAGGAGATTGCGGAAGGCGTCGACCGAGGCCTGGATCGCGGGCGCGTCGGCGCCGGCGATCGTGATGACGGTTTGTGCGGAGAGAGAGGAGGCGGAGAGAACGGATGCGACGGAGACGACGAACACTGCACTGCGCTGCGCGAGAGTCATGCGTGGAGCCTCCAAGAAGGCTCCTCCCGCCATGCGACGCGGCGCGCGGCGTCGAGGTTCCGCCGGCTTGCCGCGCGTCCAATCAAAGGAGGCGCGGATTCTCGTCCCCTTGACGCGAGTTTCCCGATCTCATGGATTGCCGCTCGGCAACCGATCGGCAAACGGTTCGCCTTCACGGGGGTCTTCGATGCGCCGCTCTTTCGTCGTTCTCGCGTTCGTGTTCGCGCCGCTCGCTTCCGCGACGACTTTGAAGGTCCCGTCCGGATCGTTCCCGACGATCCAGTCCGCGGCGAATGCGGCGAACCCGAACGACGTCATCGTGATCGCGAAGGGCGTCTACCCCGAGGTGGTCACGTTCACCGGAAAGCAGCAGATCACGATCCGCGCGAAGAAGGGCGCAATCATCGACAACGAGCACACCGGCGCCGGGCTCGAAATGAACGGCTGCGCCACGATGACCGTGCGCGGACTCACCGTGCGCGACGGTTTCGTCAACGGGATGTTCTTCGACGGCTGCGCGGACTTGCTCATCACGAAGTGCACCGTGCAGAACGCGGGCGGCGATGCGTTCGCGATCGACGGCGGCGGGAACATCCGCCTGATCGACAACCGCGTCGTGACCTCCTTCACCGGGATCCACGCCGACGCGAACGGACTCGTGATCCGCGGCAACCGCATCCTCGACTCGGTGACCAGCGCGATGTCGCTCGCCGGCAACGGCATCATCGTCGATCGGAACACGGTCACGCACGTCGTCTCGTCGCATGGGATCACGGTGGGCACCGGGACCCCCGGCTCCGCGGCCAACGTGCTGATCCGCGGAAATCGGATCTCCGACGTCTCGGAGGGGCTCGCGGGGTCCGGCATTTCGCTCTCCGGCGTCGCGCAGTGCACCGTGAGCGGCAACCGCATCTCGAACGTGAGCGGGCACGGGATCAACGCGCTCGCGGGCACGAGCATCGTCCTCGAATCGAACCGGATCACGAAGCCGGGAATCGACGGGATGAAGATCGACTCGGAGAAGACGACGATGCTGTCGAACGCAGTGAAAAAGGCCGGCCGCAACGGCATCACCGTGACGGGCTCGGGCGATCAGTCGCTCCTCTTCGGGAACCGCGTGACGAAGAGCGTGGAGGACGGGATCGAGATCGATATCGGAGGCGACTTCAGTCAGGTGATCGAGAACACGGGGAAGGGGAGCGGGGGGTTCGACTTCGTGAATCAGGGGATGTCGACGGAAGTCGTGGGCAATTCGTTCGGGACCGTGGCGACGTGAGGCGAGGGGCGGGCCCTCGGGGCCCGGGTCCGCAAGACGTGGTACCCGGGCGCCGCGAACGCGTCGGCCAGCCCGTCCCAGTTGAGCTCCCGCCGGCCAGTCGGAAAGGTGCCGCCGACTCCATTGTTCGCGCCGCCGAGCGACGCGCGGAATGCGTCGACCGCGCCCTGGATCGTCGGGCCGTTGACGCCGGCGACGGAGAACAGCGTCTGCGCCGACGCGAGTGGCGGCGCGATGAGCAGGGCGAGCAGCGACGAGAACGCGAACGAAGCAGAGCGCGCGCACGCAGACATCGGTTCGACTCCTCGTGATTGTGACGCCGATTGCACGCCGCTACGCTCCGCGACATGGTGCGTCCTGACGAGCGCTTCCTGTGGAAGCGCCCAAGCTGTGTCGGA
>CAZOLL010000526.1:0-3378 GCA_964580365.1 uncultured Phycisphaeraceae bacterium | reverse complement strand
GAGACCGGCGGTGATGCAGAAGGTGACGAGCGACGAGCGCCGCATGGGGTCCTCCAGGAATCGAGGGGCGCGCATTGAAGCACGACGCGGCCGCGGCGCGGCATCGCTGTCGCCGGATCAGTGCTCGGCGGTCGCCTTCTCGCGCGGCTTCGCGCTCTCCGCCGCCGGTGCGGCCGACTTCTTCCCGCCGAAACGCGTCTTGAACCAGAGGCCGGTCTTGCGCTTCAGCTCGACGAGGTAGGTCTCGAGCTTGCGCGTCTCCTTACCCCGCACCACGTTCGCCAGCACGCGGAACGCCTTCGACGGGTGGTAGAGGAACGACAGGGGGTAGAAGTTCAGCAGCAGCTTGTACTTCGTCCACGTGAGCTGACGCGCGGTGAGGTGCTCGCAGTAGTTGTTCTCGGGGCGCAGCTTCTCGTCGTTCGCGAAGATCGGCGTCATCAGGCAGCGGTCGCTGTAGTCGACCTTGCCCGTCGTCACGAGGTAGCGGTACAGCTCGGTGTTGGGGATCGGGAAGTAGAAGCCGACGGCGATGTCGTCGATGCCTTCCTTCGCGAGGCGGCGCACGAACTTCACCGTGTCCTTCAGGTCTTCCTTCACGTCGTGCGGGAAGCCGATGACGAGGAAGGCCGTGATGTTCAGGCCGTTCCGCACCGACGCCTGCACCGCGTTCATCAGGCCTTCGGTGCGCATCTGCTTCTTGATGAGCTTGCGCGTCCGCTCGGAGCCGGACTCCGGCGCGAACGCGAGGTGGCGGCCGCCCGACTTCGCGAGCAGCTGCGCGACCTCGTCGTCGACGACCTCGCAGCGCGTGCCGCTGGGGAACTGCCACACGATGTCGAGCTTGCGTTTGATGATCTCGTTGCAGAACGTGACGATCCAATCCTTCTTGATGATCGCCGTCAGGTCCTGGAACGGGAAGTTCCTGGCCCCGTAGGTCTTCACGTAGTGCGTGATCTCGTCGGCGACGTCGACCGGGTCGCGCGGGTACCAGCGCGTGGTCCACATGGTCGGCGACGAGCAGTAGGTGCACTGATAAGGACAGCCGCGCGTCGCGAGGATCGGGATCGTGAAGCCGGCGTGCACGCCGAGCAGCAGGCGGTGGCGGTTGTACGCCTCCACGTCGATGAGATGCCACGCGGGCCACGGGATCTGGTCGACGGTGCGCACGCGGTCGCGGCGCGGGTTGACGACGACCTGCCCGTCGCGGCGGAACGCAACGCCCTTCAACTCGCCCGGGTCGCGCACGCCCTTGTCGATCAGCTTGAACAGCTCGACCGCGGTCTCCTCGCCCTCACCCATCACGACGTAGTCGATCGGCGAGTCCTTCAGCGACAGCTCGGTCAAGCCCGTGAAGTGCTCGCCTCCCGCGACGATGATCTTGTCCGGGTGGCGCGCCTTCAGCGTGACGAGGATTTGGCGCACCAGCGGCCACGAGAACGACCACATGTTGGTGATGCCGATCACCTTCGTGTCGGGCTTCACCCGGTCGGCGATCTCGTCCGGCGAGAGGCCGAGTCGATGCAGCGGGCCGTCGGCGGTGACGCGGTCGGGGGCCTCGGCGACGGCGTCGATGACGGAAACGTCGTGGCCGGCTTCCAGCAGGGAGGCGGCGATGTAGGCCAGGCCGAGCGGCATCGACGGGCGCAGCGCCGTCATGGCGTGCACGTTGAGGTAGACCGGCGGGTGGATGAGCTGGATGCGCACGGGGCAAGAAATGTAGCACGCATCGGGCGGGGTGCACGGGCTTCGGGCTCGGGCTCGAACTCGAACTCGAACTCGAGTTCGAGCCCGGAAATGAGTTCTGCCCCCCGGTCACCGCCGCGTGTAGCGAATGCTCATCACTTCCACTTCTTCCTTTCCGTCCGGGCCCGCCTGAAAGACCCGGAAGGTCCGCTCGTCCTTCCCGAACTCGACGACGTGGCGCGAGACCGAGGGCTTGCCCGCCTCGTCGAAGCCGTTCGCGGTCGACGTGAGCGTCTTGCCGTCCTTCGAGAACGTGCCCTCCATCGTCGTCCACGGGCCGCCCATCGAGTCGACCCACATCCCCACCACTTTGCCCTTCGCGGCGTCGAAGCCCGTCAGGCCGTGGCCTTCGAACGGCGCGCCCATCATCTCGCCCTCGAACTCGGTGACGAGCCAGAGGCCGCCGACGCCCATTCGGCAGGTCTCGACGCCCTTCGCCGTCTGCCCCATCAAGGACACCTCGGCGTCCCACGTGCCGACGGATTGCGCGATGCGGTCGAGCTCCGGTGCACGCGACGGCGCGGGCGGAGCGCCGGCGCCTTCGCCGGCCATCGATTCGACGAGGACGATCCCGAGCGCGGAGGCGATCGCGAGACAGATGACGAGGACATGCATGACGAACTCCTTCGAATGGGTCCGCGGCGACGGAGTCTCTCCGTCCTCCGCGCGAAGGCGCGGAGCGGGACGCGAACCGGGTGTATGGAGGGCGGGTCTGCTCAGCTCACGCGCGCGCGGGCGCCGCGCGCGGCGCTCCGTAGCGCTGCGTCGCGAAGCCGACGATCGCGCCGAGCACCATGCCGGGGAGCACGATCTCCGCGATCAGGCGGTGGCCGGCATCGGGGTGCGGCTCGATGACGAGCGGCGCGGCGAGCAGAGCGCCGGCGATGACGCCGACGAGGATCCCTTTCCCGAGGGAGTTGCTGCGCCGCGCGTACCACCCGGCGATGATTCCGGTCAGAAGTCCCTTCACCGTTGAGCCGGGGACGATCGTCGCGAGGTCCGCCGTCTTCACGTACGGGTAGAACAGCGCGCAAGCGCCGTCGATCGCGCCGAGCAAGGCGCCGAGTGTGAGGCCGAGGACGATCTTGTTCATGTCGAAGCGCTCCGCGAATGCGATCGAGGGTTCTCCACCTTCTTACCCGGGCGCCTCGATTCCATTACGAGCGCGTCCCGAATAACACGGCGAGTCGGATCACGAGGTAGGCGACGACCAGCCAGACGACGAATTGGTGCTTCAAGAGGAATCGGATCGTCCGCTCGAGGAAGCTCTCGCGGTAGGCGGCGACGGTCTCGCGGTCGAGGAAGCGCGCGACGTCGTCCGCGAGCGCGATGACGTTCGCGTAGCGGTCCTCCGGGCGGGTCGCGCGCGCGGCCGCGACGATCGCCGTGAGCCGCGGAGCGCCCGGCGCAGGCACGCCGTCTGGGTCGGGGTCGCGCCCGGTGCACAGGAACTCGAGGATGCCGCCGAGCGCGTGAATGTCGGCCGCGCGGGTGACGCGCGCGCTGTCGCCGCTCGCCTGCTCGGGCGCCATGTATCCGGGCGTGCCGAGGACGGTACCGGCCTCGGTCGCGCCGCGCTCGCGGGCGGTCGCAGCGGAGGGCGCTTCCGCGACGTCGTCCGACGTAGCGAGT
>CAZOLL010000525.1:0-3399 GCA_964580365.1 uncultured Phycisphaeraceae bacterium | reverse complement strand
GCCTCCTCCGCCGCGCCCGCGCCGAGAGGATCCGCCCGCCCACTCCGGCCCGCCCGTCCCCGACCGCCCGGCGACCGCCGACGAGATCGCGGACCTCCTGAAGAAGTTCGGGAAGAAGTGATCGCGCGCCCGCGCGGGACGGTGCTCCCGCGCGCCGCCTCGATCGGGTAGGACCGTTGGTCCGGATTCCACCGAAGAGGAGCCCTTTCGAATGCGATCGTTCGTCGCTGCTTCGTGCGTGGCGCTGCTCGCCGCGCTCGTCCCTCCGGCCGCTCACGCGGACTCCTTCACGCAGGCGCGGAAGGCCGCGGCGAAGGCGTTGAAGAAGAACACGAAGCCCGTGTTGAAGGTGGTCATCGACGAGATCAACGCGCAGCGCGACACTGCGCTCGATGCGATCGACGCGTGGGACGACGAGGTCAAGCAGGACGGGTTCGCCGCGGTCGGGTACATCCCGCTCGCGTCCGCGATCAGCGACTACCTGCTCGCGGCGGGAGCCGCGGCGCGCAACCTGACCGACGCGCTCGGGCAGGCCGAGGACGAGTCGTACGATATCGCCGCCGCGGCCACACTCCCCGCCTACCGCCTCGGCGACGACTTTCGCGTCACGGCGGGAGGTCGCATCGACGACGTGCTCGCAAAGGTGGTGAAGGCGCTCGACGGCGCCGATCGCGCGCTCGAGCGGCGCCTTTCCAAGCTCGCGAAGCGTCTGAGGAAGAGCCATCACCTCGCATTCGCGTTCCACCTCGAGCGGCCCTTCTCGCCGATCGCCCCGCTCGCCACCGCGAACGGCTGGACGAACAACGCGACCGTCGTCTTTCCGCCGAACCTCGACGCGGCGCTGTACTTCAGCGACCTCGAGGTCGATTCCGACGTGCAGGGCGCCGTCTTCGGCTCGACGGCGCCGCAGTTGGACCCCCTGACGGTGCGGCGCGTCTCGCAGAACTTCAGCGAGTCCACAGTCGTGCTCCAGGCGGCGATCAGCGGACGGTTCGCGGTTGCCTACTTGGGCCTGCTCGAGGGGAACCTCGCGTTCTCCATCAGCGTCGGCGGGGCGTTCGACCACGACCTCGTCGTCCTCGGGATCGAGTGAGGAGCGCCGCGGCCATGCGAACCGAGATCCGAGCGTTCTTCCGCACGAGTTCGATCCTCCTCCTCGCGGCGATGGCCGGCCTCTTTCCCCCCGGCGCGGCGCGCGCGGCCGACCCGGCGGCGCAAGCGAGGAAGGCGGCGGAGAAGGCGCTGAAGAAGAACACGAAGCCCGCGCTGAAGACGTTCGAGGAGCTGCTTCAGGCGAAGCGCGCGACCGCGATCACTGCGATCGACGACTGGGACGACGTCGTGAAAAACACGAGCTTCGCCACCGCCGGCACGCTGGCGCTGATCTCCGCGGTCAACGCGTTCCAGCGCGACGTCGCGTTCGCGACGCGCCAGTTCTGCGACGCGCTCGGCACGGCGCAGGGCGAATCGGTCCAGATCGCGCTCGACGCGAGCATCCCGCTGAACCCGATCTCGAACGACTTCCAGGTCGGCGGTCGCGGGCAGCTGGACGACGTCATCGCGAGCGCGAGCGCCGCGGTCGACCGAGAGGTCGGCAAGGTGCGGAAGCGCCTCTCGAAGCTGGCGAAGCGGTTGCGTGCGGACGAACGCGTCTCGTTCGCGTTCCACCTCGAGTCGCCGCTCCCGGTCGTCGCCCCGCAGTGCTGGGACGTCGGTCACACCGTCCCGAGCCTCACGCTGCACCGACCGAATCTCGACGCCGTCTTCGCTTTCAGCGACATGACGATCCCGGGCGATGCGCAGCTCGCAATCGCCGGCGGCGCCTATCCGAACATGATGGGCCTGACGGTCGGGCGTTTGAGCGAAGACTTCTCTTCGGCGAGCGCCACGCTGCAGGTTCCTCCGGACGGCCGGTTCGTCCTCTACTTCGGCGGCTTGATCGAAGGAAACAGCTCGATCACCGTCACGATCAGCGGCCTTCCGTTGCTCATCGAGTCCATCGTCCTCGGAGTCGAATGAGCGTCACGGGACCCGCGGCATGAAGATCCTGATGCTGACCGCGGGTTCGCACGGCGACGTGCATCCCTACCTCGCGCTCGCGCGCGCCGCGCAGTCGCGAGGTCACGAGGTGCGGCTCATGCTGCACCCGTACTTCGAGGGCGCGGCGCGCGCGGCCGGCGTGCCGGTGATCCCGACCGGCGCGAGCATCGACCTCGAGTCGCTGATCAAGGATCCGCGCGGCTACCGGCCGTGGACCGGCAGCAAGTTCGTGTTCGAGTCGATGTTCGCGGTGCTGCCGGAGATCCTCGCCGAATTCGAGGCGGCGATCGAGTCCGAGCGTCCCGACGTCGTCGTCGCACACGTGATCTGCTTCGGAGCGCGGATGATCGCCGAGCGGTCGGGCACTCCGCTCGTGATGCCGATGCTGCAGCCGGGCGGCTGGATGTCGACGGGAGATCCGGTCGCGGTGCTGCAGCGCTCTCCCGGGGCGGTGCGCGGGCTGCTCGCTCGGCTCGCCGACGCGCCGCTGCGTCCGCTCGTGCGCAAGCTGATGGGCTCGAAGTTCGCCGCGTTGCGAAAGAGCCTCGGGCTGCCGCCGGCAAAGGACGACTACTTCGAGGAGTTTCGCGCCGGCGGCCTCAACCTCGGGCTGTGGTCGCCGCTCTTCCGCGGCCCGTGCCGCGGCGACCCGCACGGCGCGCGCATCGTCGGCTTCCCGTGGTCCGACCGCCCGGAGTCGCGCGCGGCCGAGGCCGATCGACTCGATCGCTTCATCGCCGCGGGGTCCGCGCCGATCGTCTTCACGCTCGGCACCACGGCGGTTCACGTGCCGGGCGACTTCTACGCGGTTGCCGCGGCGACCGCGCGGCGGCTGCGTCGCCGTGCCGTGCTCCTCACCGGCTCGCCCGAGCGCGCGCGCCAGGTCGGCGAATCGGTGAGCTCGGGCGGCGACAACGTCGCGGCGTTCGCTTACGCGCCGTACTCGCGGCTCCTGCCGCGCGCGGCCGCGATCGTGCATCACGGAGGCATCGGCAGCACCGCGCAGGCGCTGCGCGCCGGCCGTCCGGCCGTCGTCATCCCGCACGCGCACGATCAGTTCCACAACGCGATGCACTGCCACCGGCTCGGCGTGGGCGACCTGGTGCATCGGTCGCGGCTCTCGGTCCCGCGCCTCGAGCGGGCGCTCCGCCGTGTCCTCGACGACCCGGCGCTCGCCGCACGCTCGGCCGCGCTCGGCGCCGAGATCGGCCGAGAGGACGGCGCCGTCGCGTCGATCGACGAGATCGAGCGCTTCGTCGCGCGCGCGCCGCGAGCGCGCTCGGCGGCGGGAGTCGCATCGTGACTGCCGGAGAACCCGCGCCGCTCGCGCCGCGCGAGCATCACCACGCCTTCGCGTTC
>CAZOLL010000524.1:0-3401 GCA_964580365.1 uncultured Phycisphaeraceae bacterium | reverse complement strand
CGGCCGTCGTCTCATATTTGCTCGTGTATCTGATCATGAACCTCGGCGCCTTCGGCGTGACGGCCATGGTGGTCTGGTCCACCGGCTCAGACAATCTCTCGTCGTTCACGGCGCTCGGCCGCGCGCCGATGCGCGTCAGCATCGTCGTCATCACGAGGCGCACGAGTTGATCGTCGTCGACGACGAGGATCGCGGCGCCGGCGACCGATCGCGACGACTTCCCGGCCTCTGGTGGTTGCGGAGTGCCGTCGGTCATCGTTTCCGCTCCCGTCTCCCCGAAACGAAGGTTCGCGCGCGCTGCGGCCGTTCGTTACTCTCGAACCGTACCGCGTGGCTCCGCGCGCGATCAATCGCGACGACGCGTTGCCGTCGAATCCGACGATCGATGGACCAAGAAAGGTCGCATGTCTGAACCGCCGCGCGTCCTGTCGATCCGCGTCTCGATGCTCCCGCGCGACACGAACGGCATGGGGACGATCTTCGGCGGCGTCATCCTCTCCTACATCGACCTTGCCGGCGGCATCGAGTGCCGGCGCACGGCGCGAAGGATCTTTGTGACGAAAGCGATGCGCGAGGTGATCTTCCTCGCGCCGGTCTTCGTCGGCGAGACCGTGTCGTTCTGGACCCGCACGACGGCGATCGGCCGCACGTCGATCACCGTGGACGTCGACGTCGAAGTCGAGCGCCGCGATTCCGGGGAGATCGTCCCGGTCACCACCGCGCGCGTCACCTACGTCGCGGTCGACGAGGACCGGCAGCCGGTGCCGGTGAAGGACTGAGGCGGACGACCGTGAAGGGCCCGCGCCTGCGCAACGAGATCGAGGCCGTGCCGATCCAGCACGAAGGCAAGCGCATGTTCGTACTGCGCGACGTGACCGGCCTCGTGAACGACCAGCTCGTGGTGTCGGCCGCCGTCGTCTACATCCTCCACCTGCTCGACGGTGCGCACGACCTCGAGTCGATCCGCGCGAACCTGCAGCTGACGTTTTCAGATGACGTGCCGATCGCGCAGCTCGAGGAGTTGGTGCAGTCGCTCGAGAAGCTGCACTTCCTCGCGAGCGCTTCGCTCGACGAGTTCCGCCGCACGCGCATCGCGGAGTTCCGCGCGGCGGCGAGCCGGCCGTTCGTGCATTCGGGCGTCGCGTACCCCGGCGAGGCCGAGCCGCTGAAGAAGTGGTGCGCGAGCCTCGATGCGATCGCCGACAAGGAGCGCGCCGGGCGCCTCGTCGGCGCGGCCGCGCCGCACATCGACCTCCGCTTCGGCGGCAAGGGCTGCCGCGCGGTGCACGAACAGCGGGCCGAGCGCCGCGCGGACGCCGACCTGATCGTCGTGCTCGGGACCGGACACGCCGCGGGCGACGACCTGTTCACGCTGACGCGCCAGGACTTCGCGACCCCGCTCGGCACCGTCCAGACCGACAAGGAGCTGGTCGACGCGCTCGCGAAGCGCGCCGGCGGCGAAGAGCTGTTCCGCTCGGAGCTCCTGCACGCGACCGAACACACCGTCGAGTTCCAATCGATCTTCCTCCCGCTCGTCGCCGCCAAGTCCGGCGCGCCGCGCCTCTTGCCCGTGCTCGTCGGCTCGCTGCACCGCCACATGGAGTCGGGCGAAGAGCCGTGGACCGACCCGCGCATGCGGCGCTTCGTCGAAGCGCTCGGCGAGGAGTCCGACAGGCTCGGCCGCAAGGTCGTGCACGTCGCGTCGATCGACCTGTCGCACATGGGGCCGCGCTACGGCGACCCGAGCGGGCTCTCGAAGGAGGAGGCGGCGCAGGTCGAGCGGGAAGATCGCGAGCTGATCGCGTTCGCCGAGCAAGGCGACCCCGAGGGGTTCTTCTTCCACAACCAGAAGCTCGGCGACCGCCGTCGCGTCTGCGGGTTTTCCGCGCTCTACACGCTCCTGCGCCTCTTGCCCGGCGCGCGCGGACGGCTGCTCGACTACACGCAGACGACGTTCCCCGGCACGCAGGACACCGTCGCCCACTGCGCGATGGTCTTCGAGCGGCCGTGAGCGCTCCGCTGCGACTGCTCGTCTTCGGTCGCATCGCGATCGACGCCGCCGACCGCATCCGCGCCGCGGCGCCGGAGCTCGTGATCACGTCGCGCGGCTTCGACGAAGCGACGCCGGCCGACCTCGAGCGCGCGGACCTCTTGCTCGCGTTCCGCATCCCGCAGGCGGTCGAGCGCGCGGCCGGCAACGTGCGCTGGGTGCAGTCGAGCGGCGCCGGCGTCGACGGTCTGCTCACCTGCCCGACGCTTCGCCCCGACGTGCCGATCACGCGCGTCGTCGGCGCGTTCAACCTGCGCATGAGCGAGTACGTGCTCGCGCGCTGCCTCGCGATCACCCAGCGCCTCCCGCGACTCGAGCGCGACCGCCGCGATCGCAAGTGGGAGCCGTTCTATCCGCGCACGCTTCGCGACCTCGCGGTCACGATCGTCGGCACCGGCGAGATCGGCGCCGCGTCCGCGCGAGCGCTGCTCGCGCACGGCGCGCGCGTCACCGGAGTGAACCGCGGCGGCACACCGGTCGACGGCGTCCCCGAAGTCGCGCCCGTCGCGCGCCTGCACGCGCTCCTCCCGAAAACCGACGTCCTCGTCCTCGTCGTCCCGCGCACCGCGTCGACCGACCGCATGATCGGCGCCCGCGAGCTCGAGCTGATGCGCCCAGATGCCTGGATCGTGAACATCGCGCGCGGCGCGGTCATCGACGAGGCGGCGCTCGCCGAAGCACTCCGCGCGAAGCGCCTCGGCGGCGCGGCCCTCGACGTGTTCGAAACCGAGCCCCTCCCCGCGACGTCACCGCTGTGGACGCTCGACGACGTGATGTTCTCACCACACGTCGCCGGCCTCACGACGCCCGACGAAGCAGCGGACGCCTTCCTCGAGAACTACCGCCGGTTCACGCGGGGAGAGCCGTTGGCCGGCGTGGTCGATCGACGACGGGGGTACTGAGCGCGGGGTGCGAGAGGGACGTCGTGCCCGAGAACACGAAGCACACAAAGGAGGCACGAAGGACGCCCTGACCGACGGACGCGGGCTGTGGCGTCGACGCGGGGGCACCGGCCTTCGGCCGGGGGTTTCCGGGGAGAGGCTTCCGCGTGCGAGAGCCTTTCACCGACTGGCGTGCTTGACGGACGTGAAGCGTGAACGGCTCTCGCACGCGGAAGCCTCTCCCCGGAAACTCGAGTGCGCTGCGCGCCCTCGCCCCCCGCTCCGCAACTCGTGAACTCGATCAGAGCGCTGGACGGACTCGAGCGAGTGAGTTCTCTGTGACTCCATTCGTCTGAGTCCGATCCAGACAGTCCTTGTCTCGCAGGACCAGACGAGAACCCGAGCGGGGGTCGAGCGCGCGCAGCGCGATCGAGTTTCCTGCGGGAGTCTCGCGCGTGCGAGAGCCGATC
>CAZOLL010000523.1:0-3408 GCA_964580365.1 uncultured Phycisphaeraceae bacterium | reverse complement strand
AGCCGTCGGAGAACACCGCCGAGTTGAGCGTGGCGAAGAAGTTGTCGGTGTAGGGGACGACGGTGCCGAGGTACTTGCGCACGAGTTCGGGGTGCTCGCGCACCGCCTCGCTGAACGAGCAGAAGATGATCCCGAGGTCCTTCAGCTTGTCCTTGAACGTCGTCGCGACCGAGACCGAGTCCATCACCGCGTCGACGGCGACGCCGGCGAGCTGCTCCTGCTCCTTCAGTGGGATGCCGAGCTTCTCGTAGGTCGCGAGCAGCTCCGGGTCGACTTCGTCGAGCGACTTCGGCTGCGCGGCGGACTTCGGCGCGGAGTAGTAGCTCGCGGCCTGGTAGTCGATCGGCGGGAAGGTCACGTTCTGCCAGGCCGGCTCCTTCATGGTGAGCCAGTGGCGGAATGCCTTCAGCCGCCACTCGAGCAGCCACTCGGGCTCCTGCTTCTTGTGCGAGATGAAGCGGACGGTGCCTTCGTTGAGCCCGGGCGGCGCGGAGTCGGCTTCGAAGTCGGAGGTGAAGCCGTACCGGTAGTCGCGGTCGGTGAGCGAGCGGAGGTCCTGCGTGCTCATCGCGGAGCTCCGATCGGCAGCGGCGCGCGCGCGAGGCGCGGGCCCGCCATCTGCGCGAGCGTCACCTGCTGCAGCGCGCCGCGCACGACGCCGTTGATCGTCTGCCAGTTGCTGCGCAGCGCGCACAGCGCCGCGATGCTGCAGTCGGAGTGGTCGGTGCCCGCGCACTCCGTCATGCCGATGGGGCCGTCGAGCGCGGTGATGATCTCGGCGACGGTGATCTCCTCCGGCGCGCGGTGCAGCCGGTAGCCGCCGTGCGCGCCACGCACGGACTGCAGGAGCCCGTGCCGCGCGAGCGCCTTCAGGATCTTCATCACCATCGGTGCGGGGAGGTGGGTCTCATACGCGAGATCGCGCGCGGTCACGACGTCGGTCGCTTCGCCGGGACCGGCGCCCGCACCAGCGCCCTCACGACGCCGACGGTGCGTGAACGAGGCGAGCAGGACGATGCCGTAATCGGCATGTCGGGACATCCGGATCATGCGGCGCCCTCACGAGATCGGTAAACCGGACCGAACTTGGACTATATGCCCGAGCCGCGCGGGGACGACAACCGGGAAAATCGGACGAAGTCGGTCCGGTATGGACGCGGAGTCGGAGCCGCGAAATGACGAAACCGCCGCGAGCGTGGGTCGCGCCCGCGGCGGTCTTGGGATGACGGAGAGTCGGTCGCGCGGCGAACCGCTACGGCAGGATGCTGATCTTCACGCAGTTCGAGACCTCGTACCCCTTCACTTGGGTCGGGTCTGGTGTGACGAACTGGGTGTAGATCGAGAACGGTCCGTTGCCGCCGGGGACCGGAGAGACGAACTTGCCGGTCGCGTCGATGGGGACGTTGACGCTCAGCATCACGGGGATCGGGACGAGCGTCCCGCCGAGCGGCGGCGCGAACGTCGGGTTCTGGAAGATCGAGGCGAAGACGATGCCCACCGTGCTCGGCGTCGCGTTCACCAGTTGCAGCGTCGCGGAGTGGCCGGTCGAGAGCGCCTGACCGCAGACCGTGAGCTGCGTGTTGCCCGGACCGCCGAAACCGAAGTCCGTCTGGCAGATGCTCGCGGTCTCGGTGCAGGCGCGGATGACCCAGTTGCCGGCGTAGAACAGCGGGCAGAGCGGGAAGCCGCTCACCGTGGCGACGGCCGCGTCGCGCCAACCCTGGCCGCTGATGTCGATGAGGTTTTTCTTCGTCGGCGAGCACGGCGCGCCGCTGCCGTCCCAGTCGGTGACGAAGTTCGAGTTGTATCCGGCCGCGCACGAGCCGTTCGGGTTGAAGCCCATGCGGAACGCGACAACGAAACCGGTCTTGGTCGGCGAGCCGCTGACCACCACGTTCGCGGCCGAGAGATCGATCTCGTTGATCGCCGTCGTCGAGATCTGGTAGTTCACGCCGAGAGCGCCCGAGTCGTACACGAGCGGGCCGAGCGTCGGGATGCTCCCGGCCCAGGTGATGCCGTCGTAGATCTCCACGTCGACCAGCGCGACGGCGCCGTTCACGCCCGCGGTGTGACCGAAGCCGATGCGCACCGTGTTGACCTTCTGGGCCGGAGTGCCCGGCGCATAGTTGAAGACGGCCGCGCACGCTTCGCCTTCGCAGAGTCCCGGGATCACCGAGATCGTGACGGCGCCGGAGGGCACGTCCGGGAGCTTGTCGTTCTTCCAGTGGGTCTCGCCGGTGCCGCAGGCCTGTCCGAACGAGAGCGGAGCGAGTGCGAACACTGCGAGCGCGGCGGACGCGAACGCGGAGCGAAGCATGGAGCCTCCCGAAGGCCGATCCAGGTCACGTGTGGGCGCGGAAGTGTATCACCCGCCGCGCCGCGCGTCGCCGGCACGACCTCCGCTCCGGCCGCTTCCCGCGCTCTCAGTGGCCTCCGAGCTGGACGAGGATCATCCCGCTGCCGGCGTCGAGGGACTGAAGCGCCTTGCCGATGATCACGCCCTCGGACTTCCCCGGCGTCAGCACGAAGCGCTTGACGAAGCCGGGAGCCTCCGCCGGCGTGAGCGGATCGCCCGGGCGGATCGGTCCGTTCTCGGTGTTGGCCGGGAGGAAGACGCGCTTCGCCATTGCGAGCGCGGTCCTCTCGAACTCGCGGACCCGGGTATCGCCCGAGGCCGTGAGCGTGGCGGCGGTCGCGACCAGGGCCGCGATCCAGAAACGTGCCGGACGACGCGATGGATGCAGGCGTTTCATGCGCTGCCTCCTCGCGGACCGAGCCCGGTCGCGCGGCGCTCGTGACACGCGGGCGCTCGCGCACCCGGCGCCGGTCCGGTCGTCCGAGCCTTCGTCTTGCCGCTTCGCGCGACTTGAGCGGAAAACGGCGCGCGCGGCGACTCCGATCCTGCGGAGCCGCCGCGCGTTCGATCACGACACGTCGATCGTCGTCGCCGTCAGAACTGGTTCCAGAGGTACTGGTTCGTCACCTCGTGGTGGAACTGCACCTCGGCGGGCTTCACGAGCGCGCCGAGCGCGCGCGGGCAGCGGTCGGCGGCGCTCTGCTTCAGCTCCGCGAACTTCGTCTGCACCACTTCGCCCAGCATCTGGGACATGGTCTCGCTCGACTTGAAGTTGCGGATCGCGTCCTGGATGTTGTCCGGCAGGAAGCGCGTGCGCGTCTTCTTGGTCTCGGTGTCGGCCGGGTCCTGCGGGCCGTCCACGCCGGTCTTGAAGAGCGTGTACATCACCATGTAGGGGTTCGCGTCCGGGCCGACCGAGCGCACCTCGATGCGCGCGGAGCGCTCGTTGCCGAGCGGGATGCGCACCATCGCGCCGCGGTTGATCGCCGACGCCTTGATCTGGTTCGGCGCCTCGAAGTGCGGATCGAGGCGGCGGTACGCGTTCACGCTCG
>CAZOLL010000522.1:0-3448 GCA_964580365.1 uncultured Phycisphaeraceae bacterium | reverse complement strand
CCGCCTACGCGCGGGGCGCGGGGCCCGTCGCGCGCTCCGTGTTCGCGCGCGAGGCGCGGCTCGTGCGCGCGCTCGAGAAGCGCGTCGCCGAGTCGGCCGCGGTCACCGTTCGTTGCGCCGACGTCGAGAAGGACGAACTCTCGAAGTTCGCGGCGCCGCGTCGTGCGGTGACGATCCAGAACGGCGTCGACACCGCGTACTTCTCACCCGCGCCGGATGCGGCGGCGGCGAAGCGCGAGCCGCTCGTCGTGTTCAGCGGTGCGATGGACTACCGCGCGAACGCCGACGCGGTCGTGCGCTTCGTCCGCGATTCGTGGCCGGCGATCCGCGCGAAGGCGCCGGCGGCGTGTTTCCGCATCGTCGGTTCCAACCCGCGGCCGGAGGTCGTCGCGCTCGCCTCGACTCCGGGCGTCGAGGTCACCGGCCGCGTCCCGGACGTGCGGCCGCACCTGCGCGCCGCCCGCGTCGCGGTCGCTCCGCTCTCCGTCGCGCGCGGCATCCAGAACAAGGTGCTCGAAGCGCTCGCGTGCGGCACTCCGGTCGTCGCGACGCCGCCCGCTCTCGCGGGCATCGGCGCCGACATGCCGGGCGTCATCGTCGGACAGGACGGCGCCGGTGTGGCGGACGCGGTGGTGCAGCTGCTCGAAGACGCGGAACTCGGCGCGGCGCTCGGCCGGCAAGGGCGCGAGCGAGTCGTCACGGCCTGGAGTTGGGAGCCGCGGCTCTTGGCATTCGAGGCCCTGCTCGAGAGCGCGGCGTCGAGCACGTGAAGATCAAGCGCAGCGGGTCCGCATGACGAAGACACGAGCGCGGGGCTTCGATCCCGCTGAAAGCGCGCGGTACTCGGGCTCCGTCGAGGCGCTATCGTCGGCGCACGCGATCGATTCCGACCCCGCGCAACGAAACGCGATGAGCCCCGCCCGAGTCCTCGTCGTCGCATTCCACTTCCCGCCGGTGGCCGCTGCGGGGACGCACCGCACGCTGAACTTCGTGCGCCAGCTCGCAGCGCGCGGCCACGTGATCGGCGTCGTCACGACCGGGACGTTTCACGGGCTCGGCACGGACGAGCACTTGTTCGAACGCGTGCCGGCCGGCGTCCACGTCTCGCGCGCGCCGCACTTCGACCCCTTCATCGCACTGCGTCGCCTCCGCGGTCGCGCACACGATTCGATCGGCTCGAAGGTCGCGAACGGATCCACGCCCCGCGCCGCCCCGTTCGGTTCGGTCGACCGTTCGACGTTCGCGCACCTGCGCGACTACGTGAGCCGGTGCTTCGACGTCCCCGATCGCTACGCGTCGTGGATCCTCCCCGCGGTCCTGCGCGGGACCGCGCTCGCGCGAAAGATCGACGCGCAGCTGATCTACTCGACCGCGCCGCCGTTCTCCGCACATGTCGTCGGCCTGCTCTTGAAGGCCGCGCTCGGGCTGCGCTGGGTCGCCGACTTCCGCGATCCGTGGGCGACAAACCCGTTCAAGGTCCAACCGTATCCGTCGCTGCGCGTGGTCGACGAAGCGCTCGAAGCTGCAGTGGTGAAGCGCGCGGACCGCGTCATCCTCAACACCGAGCTGTGCGAGCGCGGCTACCGCGACCGCTACCCCGATCATCCGAACTTCGTGACGATCCCGAACGGGATCGACCCGGACCTCCTCGACGCCGGCGTCTCCGCCGCGCCGCGGGACGGCGCTCCGAAGAACGAGTTGCGCCTCCTGCACGTGGGGACGATCTACGGTCGCCGTTCGCCGCTCGGGTTGCTGCTCGCGCTGAAGCACCTGGCCGACACGCGGCCGAGCCTCGCCCAGCGCATCACGATCGAGCAACTCGGCTCGGTGGAGAACGAAGTCGAGCTGCGTGCGCGGGCGCGCGAGCTCGGCGTCGCGGACCGCTTCTCGTTCCTGCCGCCGGTCCCGCACGCGCGAGCGCTCGCAATGGGCCGCGACGCGACCGGGCTCCTCCTGCTCGGCGTGAGCGGCGATCGCCCCGAGGTGCAGGTGCCGGCGAAGCTGTTCGAGTACCTCGCGATCGGACGGCCGATCCTCGCGCTCGCGAAGCGCGGCGGCGCGATCGCCGCGACGCTCGCGTCGGCTCAGGCCTCGCACGTGATCGCCGACCCGGACGATCCGCTCGCGATCGCGCACGCGCTCGAGCAGGTCGCGGAGGAGTGGCCGCGCCGCCGCGAGCCGACGCACCACGCGGGCATCGCGCAGTACCGCTACGACGCGCTCGCGACGCGCCTCGAGCGCGAATTCGAGGCGCTCGTCCCGGCGCGCGCGCCCTCCGCCGGCGATCACGACGGCTGACGCATGCGAGACATCATCGTCTTCGGCGTGGTGTTCGGGATGTTGCCGCTCGCGTTCGTGCAGCCGTTCAACGGCCTGCTCCTATTCGCGTGGCTGGCCTACATGCGCGCGCCCGACCTGTCGTGGGGGCCGGCGAAGAGCTTCCACTTCTCGATGATCGTCGCGGCGGTCATGTACACGGGGTGGATGCTCTTCGACAAGCGCAAGTTCATGCGCAAGGACGCGCGCTGCCTGTTCATGATCCTCATGTCGTGCGCGATCGTCGGGTCCTACTACTTCGCGCCGATCAAGACCGATTCGGTGCGGTCGAAGTTCTTCGAGTTCCTCAAGGTCATCGCGATCGCGCTGTTCACGACGTCGCAGCTCGATTCGAAGAAGCGCATCCGCGCGTTGGTGTGGGTCATCGCGTTGTCGTTCGCGTTCTACGGCGTGAAAGGCGGCATCTGGGGGCTCATCACGCGCGATGCGCGCATCATCCGCGGACCCGGCGGCCTCCTTCTCGACAACAACGACTTCTCGCTCGCGATGGTGATGAACCTGCCGTTCCTGCACTACCTCGCGTTCACCGAGGAGAAGAAGTGGACGCGTCGGTTCCTGCGCCTCGCGTTCGGACTCACGCTCATCACGATCGCGCTCACCGGCTCGCGCGGCGGCTTCCTCGCGATGTCGGCCGCCGTCGGCGCCATCCTGCTCAAGTCGCGCTCGCGAATGGTGGCGATCGCGTCCGCGGTGGTCGCGGCGCTCTTGATCCTGCCGTTCGTGCCTTCGGAGTACTGGGAGCGCATCGGGTCGATCTCGACCGCCGCGCAGACCGACGCGTCCGCGATCGGGCGCTTGCGCGCGTGGGGCGTCGCGATCGAGATGATCCGCGCGCACCCGGTGTTCGGCGTCGGCTTCCAGAACTTCCTGTACGAGTACGACAAGTATGACCCGGGCCTCGCGGAGTCGATCCCGCGCGTCGCGCACAACTCGTATTTCCAGATCTGGGCCGAGTCGGGCACGTTCGCCTACGGCTTCTTCATGCTGACCTTGCTCTCGACGATCCTCCTGATGCGTCGGCTGCAGCGTCAGGTGCGCGCGCGCGCCGGGCCGTCGTGGATCGTCCACTACGCGTCGATCCTCGAGGTCTCGCTCTACGGCTTCCTGGTCG
>CAZOLL010000521.1:0-3451 GCA_964580365.1 uncultured Phycisphaeraceae bacterium | reverse complement strand
AGCGCGGCGCCCACGGCACCGGCGACACAACCCGGACGTTCGCGCCGCTCCGCTCGCGGAAGTCGCGCAGGCGCTCCTTCACGAACACTCCGTGCTGCGGGAGGGACTTGCCGGGGAACAGCGACGAGAGCGTCAACACCGACCAGGCGGTCACGATGCGGGCCGATCGAAGTGCGCGCGACGCCAGCGCGCGAACGTCACGAGCATCCACAGCTCGGCGCCGCGGTTTCGGCGACCCGATCGGTGCTCGTCGATCACGCGCGCGGCGGCGGCGGGGTCGAAGAACCCTTCGAGCGCGGAGCCGGGACGCGCCAGCGCGTCGACCGACGGCGCGAGCGGACCCGCCAGCCAGGCGTTCGCCGGCAGATCGAAGCCCTGCTTCGTGCGCTCGAGCGTCGAGCGCGGCAACCACGGCGCGATCGCTTTCTTGAAGACGAACTTCCCGCTGCCCCCCGAGAGGAGAAGGCGCGACGGCAGCGTCGACGCGAACTCGACGAGGTGCTGGTCGAGCAACGGCGCGCGGACCTCGAGCGAGTGCGCCATCGACGCGCGATCGACCTTCGCGAGCACGTCGTCGGGCAGCCACGTCTCGAGATCGATCGCGCGAATGCGCGCGAGCGGGTCTTCGAGCCCCCGCTTCCGATCGAGCGCGCGAAACCTCTCGATCGGCGTCCGCGCGTCGACCTTCGAGCGGAGCTCCGGCGCGAGCAGCGCGTGCGCGTCCTCGGGACGCACGCGCGCGACGGAGCGGAAGTACGCCTCGACCGGATCGAGCGCGAGGTTCTGGACCAGCGTCTTCGCCCGCAGCGGCCGCGGCAGTCGATCACCCTTCGGGAGGATGCGCCCGAGCGGCCCGAACACGAGCCGGCGGACGACGGACGGCACGACCGAGCGCACGCGGTTCTCGAGCACGTCGAAGCGGTAGCGCCGGTAGCCGCCGAACAACTCGTCGCCGCCGTCGCCCGACAAAGCGACCGTCACGTGGCGGCGCGTCGCGCGGCACAAGAGCCACGTCGGCACGTTCGATGGATCGGCGTGCGGCTCGTCGAACGTCTCGGTGACGCCGTCGAGCGCGGCGAGGTCCTGGTGCACGACCTCGACGGCGGGCGTGATCCCGAGGTGGCGCGCGACTTCCGCGGCCGGGCCACGCTCGTCGAAGCGCGCGTCGTCGAACCCGACGGTGACCGCGTTGACCGACGTGCCGGCCGCGTGCGCCATCGCGGCGACCACCGCCGACGAATCCACTCCGCCGGAGAGGAAGCAGCCGAGCGGCACCTCCGACATCAGTCGGATGCGCGTCGACTCTTCGACGAGCGCGCGCACGCGCTCCGCCGCTTCGTCGAGCCCGATCTCTTGTTCGGCGAAGGACGCGTCCCAGTAGCGCTCGAGCGTCTCCTTGCCGCCGTTGCCCCAGTCGATCGTCAGCACGTGCGCGGGAGGGAGCTTCGACACGTCCTCGTAGATGGAGTCCGGCGCGGGCACGTAGCCGAGCGCCGCGAAGTCGAGCAGCGCGCGCGTCGAGACGCGGCGCGGCAGATCTGGGTGGATGACGAGCGAGCGCAGCTCGGAGGCGAACGCGAGCGCGCCCGGCCGGCGCGCGATGTGAACGGGCTTCTTGCCGAGACGGTCGCGCGCGAGGACGAGGCGCCGGTTGCGCGCGTCGTCGATTGCGAACGCGTACATCCCCCGCAGGCGCTCGCAGACTCCGCGCGCGCCCCACTCCTCGTAGCCGAGCAGCACGGTCTCGGTGTCCGCGCGCGTCTTGAAGCGGTGTCCCTTCCGCTCGAGCTCGGCGCGGAGGTCGAGGTGGTTGTAGACCTCGCCGTTGAAGACGATCGCGAGCGACCCGTCGGCGTTGAAGATCGGCTGGTCGCCGCCGGAGCGGTCGATGATCGAGAGGCGCCGGAACGCGAGGCCGACCGGGCCGCGCACGTGGATGCCTTCGGAATCCGGGCCGCGATGCGCCATCGAGCGCGCCATGCGCTCGAGCTCGGCGCGGTCCGCGCGGCGCGCGGGGTCAGTGAGGAGGATTCCGGAGATCCCGCACATTGGGTCGCGCGATGGTAGCAGCCGAGGGTCACGGAGCGCGCGGCGCACGACGATCGAGCGCGACGCGGTAAAGCTCTTGGTAGGCGTCGATCATCGCGCCGATCCGGAACCTGCGCGCGAAGCGCTCGCGCGCGGCGGCGGCGAATCGCGCGCGCAGCGCTTCGTCCTCCGCAAGACGCGTGATCGCGGCGGCGAGCGCGGGCGGATTGCCGGAAGGGACGAGCAGGCCGTTCTCGCCGTCCCCCACGACTTCCGCGTTGCCGCCCACGGCGGTCGCGACGATCGGGACGCCGCGCGCGATCGCCTCGACCAGCGCGATCGAGAGCCCTTCGCTCTTGCTCGACATCACCAGCAGGTCGGCGCCGCCGAGCAGGCGCGGCACGTCGGTCCGATAACCCGGAAACGCGACGTCGGCCTGGAGCGCGAGCCGCGCCCGCCGCTCCTCGAGCGCGCCGCGCAGCGGACCATCGCCCGCGACGACGGTGAACGGACGGTGCGCCGGTTCGATGCGGGCGAGCGAGTCGAGCAGCGTCGCGTGGTCCTTCACGTCGGTGAGGTGCCCGATGACGAGCGCGAGCGGACGTCCCGCGGCGACTCCGAACTCGGCGCGCACGGACTCGCGGGCGGCGCCGGACGCGGGCTCGGGGTCCGCGACGCCGTTCACGATGACGCGGCAACGATCGGGCGGGAACCGTTCGGTCGCGACGATCGCGTCGCGGACCGCGCCGCACACCGCGGCGACCGCGTCGACGCGGCGCGAAAGCACCGCGTGCAGCCCGCGAACGCGCAGGCGTTCCGGGAAGCTGCGGTCGTGCTCCGTGTAGACCAGCGCGCGTCGGGGTCGGAAAAGCCCGGCGACGACGCCATAGAACAGCGCGGTGCGGTTGTGCGCATGGACGACGTCGGCGCCGAGGCGGTCGAACTCCGACCGCAACCGCGCACCGAGCGAGAGGTCGAGGCCCGGGCGCCGCGCGACGAACGCAGTCGGACGTCCGTCCGCACTAAGCCGCTCGAACAACCGGCCGCGCGCGTCGAAGCAGACGAATGACGCCTCGAAACGGTTCGGGTCGAGCGCGCGGCCGAGCCGGTCGACGAGCGACTGGATGCCGCCGACGTCGAGATCGGCGCAGAGCATCGCGACGCGCGCGGGACGCGGGGGCTCGCCCGCGCGCGCGGCGCTCATCGCGCGCCTCCGGTGACGAACGGATTGCGCGCGCGGATCACGAGCTTGCCGACCGACCCGCGACGCACGACCTTCTGCTCCGACTGCAGCATGTCCGCCCAGCCCACCGGGTACAGCGCGACGCCGATCGCGACGAGCTGGTAGACGAAGTCGAAGTGCGCGCGGTTCAGGAACGTGGCGTCGACCAGGAACCCGTACAGCGAGACCTCGATGATCGAG
>CAZOLL010000520.1:0-3472 GCA_964580365.1 uncultured Phycisphaeraceae bacterium | reverse complement strand
CGACCACGTCGCGAACCCCTCGAACTCGAACGTCGGCAAGACATGCGAGGAGACGAGCGGCGGATACTGCCGCCAGCACCTGAACACGCCGGCCCTGAGCATCTACGACTCGGCGCTCCGCGAGCATTGGCTCGTCGTCGAGTGGTTTATCGACCAGACGAACACCGACAACGGCTCGGGCCTCTTCCTCTGGTACGACGACTGCGGCCTCGACGGCAAGAGCTGCCCGGCGACGCTGACGCCGCGCATCGCCGCGACCGGGTGGGACATCTTCATCGGCTCGCCGTTCTCGCTCGACCTTTCGTTCTCGCTGCCCGATTCGCTGTGGTTCAACTTCTGGACGCCCGGCGGCGTCCTCGGCGAGATCCAGATCGACGAGATCGTCGTCGCCGACGGCGCGGTCAGGACCCAGCCGATCGGGCCTCCGGCCCTGTTCGTACCGGGCCCGTAACGACTAAGGTGAAACACTAAGGGGGTGGCGTTTGGCCTCACGGGATGTCACGATGCCGGAGCCCTCGAAGTGGAGGACGCTGGTGGACGACGGACACGCAGCGCGGGAGTGGATCGGCATCGCGCTCGGCGTCCTGATCGCGTTCCTGATCGGCAGCGGCTTGTCTGAGGTTCGCGACCTGCGGGACGCGGTCTCGGTCTCCGAGTCGCGGACCATGCGGATCGAGGAGGCGCTGTCGCACCACATCGCGAGCGCGAGCCAGTCGAACCTAACGCTCGCGAAGATTCTGGGACTGATCGAGGGTCGACTGCGGCGGATCGAGCAGATCCAGGGGTGCGGCGGCGATGGCGGACGATCCCAGCTCGGCGGCGACGAAGAGTGACGACGCGGCGATCGGGCGCTGGGTCCGCATCCTCCTGATCGCGGCGGCGACGGGCGGCGGCGGCTTCTCGATCTCGCAGGGCGTCGACCTCTTCAACGCGAAGGCGTGGCAGGACGCGAACGTGCAGCGACTTATGGAGGCCGAGCGCACGCAGGACCGGCTGACCCAGTGTCGCGCGAAGGTGGACGCCTACGAAGAGCAGAACCGGATGCTCGTCGAGCTGATCGACCGGATGCAGGAGCAGAAGAGCCCGCGGCCCCACGGCAGCGGGCGCGAGCTGCCCGACCTGCCGCGTATCGAGTAGGGGGACGAGGACGTGCGCGAGTTCGTTCTGCAGCGCGAGAAGCCCGACGCGGACCGGACGATGGGTCGCTGGCTCTTCAACGGCGCCCTCTGGTACTACACGATCGAGCCCGGTGACGGCGACGTCGAGCACCCGCGGATTCCGGCCGGGCGCTACGTCGCCTTCCCGCACGAGTGGCAGCCGGGCTCGGAAGCGAATTTCCCGAGGACGTGGAAGCTCGAAGGGCCCGGCCTGCATCGCCCGCGGGTTCGCACGAACGTCCTCGTCCACTGGGGAAACCTCGACGACGACACGATCGGCTGTATCGTGATCGGCCTCTCGCGTGGTACGCTGAAGGGCGAGCCGGCGGTTCTCGACTCGAAGGCCGCGATCATCGACCTGCGGAAGCGGGTCGGGCGAGCCGAGTTCGGGCTCGACATCCGGGAGGCCGCATGAATCGATCGACCCTTCTCGTCGTCGCCGCCGCGCACCTCGCGGCCCTTCTGCTCTGGCACGGCATCGCGCGCGCCGCGGACCCGGTGCCGCCGAAGTCGCTCACGTCTCAGTGTCAATGCGTCGACTGCGACCTCGACCACAACGGGCGGCCGTCAATGTGGTTCGACTGGCGCGTGCTCTACAACGCCTTCGGCAAGACGACGAAGGACCCGGGCTACTCGCCGCGCGCCGATTTCAACCGCGACGGCACCGTCCTCGGCGACGACTGGTCGACGATGATCTCGTGCTGCGGTCCGCCGCAGGGCGGCAACTAGGGGGTTCAACCGATGCGACGCTTCCTCTCGACTCTTCGTCTCCGATCGCTCCTCGTGCTCGCGCTCATGCTCGCGCCGGCGCTCGCCTTCGCGCAGGCGACGGCCGACTCCGGCGTCGCCGCGGTCGATGGCCCGCCCGGCTGGGTCCAGTGGGCCGTCGCGATCGTGACCGGGCTGCTCGCCGTCATCGCGGTCGCGGGTCCGAAGATCGCGGCGCTCACGCCTTGGAAGGCGGACGACGCGGCCGTGAAGTGGATCGGCGAGAACAAGGACGGCATCGAGGCGGCCGTCCAGAAGGTCGCCGAGTGGGCCGACCCGAAGAACCCGGCGGTGCCGCCGAGCCCGACGAACCCGGAAGGGAAGGCGTAGCGTGTGGTGGGCTGCGGCGGGCGGTCTTGGGGTCTCTGCTCTCGTCGCCGCCGTCGCCTTGCTCGTGCGGTATTTCGGGGCGAACGCGCGCGAGACCGCTCGCGAGCTGGGAAGGGCGGAGGGGCGAAGTGATGTCGCGCAACTCGAACAGAAGCTCAGGGAGGTCGAGCAGGAGCGCGATGCGCTGCGCATCGCTCTCGATCACGCTCTGGCCCCTCGTCCTACTCTCGACGAGCTGCGCGCTGTTTCAGCCGAGCAAGCCGGAGGGCTCGCCCACGACCTCGCCGGCACCGCGATCGACGTGCCATGAGCTGAACCTCGAAGAGTGGGCGGGATGGAACGCGATCGTGCAGGTCGCGGTCGCGCAGGAAGCGAAGGGCGACGAGTACCACTTCGCGAAGGCGACGATCGCGATCGGGGCGATCCTGAAGGAGTGCTTCCCCGAGTCGTTCAAGCCGCGGCCGGAGCCCGCGGTCGTGCCGACGCCGGCCCCCGCGACCGCGCCCGTGGCGACGCCGCCTCCGACCGCGGCGAATCCGGCGCCCGCGCCGACCGGGAAGCCCTAGCGTGCAGGCCATCGACGCGAGCGAGGTCTGGCGGTCGGTCGAATGCGTCCCCGGGTACGAGGTCTCGTCGCTCGGCCGCGTTCGTCGGTCGAAGCCGATGCGCGGGACACGCGCCGGGAAGATCGTGCTCCCGCATGTCTCGACGCGCGGCTACCACCGGGTCGCGCTCTATTCCGGAGGCGTGGTGACGCGCGCCTATGTCCATCGCCTCGTCGCGTTGGCCTTCGTGGATAACCCGAGCGGGCTCCCGCAGATCAACCATCTGAACGGGGTCAAGACGGACAACTGCGTCGCGAATCTGGAATGGTCGACCGGCGTTGATAATCAGATGCACGCGATTCGGGCCGGACGAATGGCCCAGAAGTTAGACGTCGACCGCGTCATCGCGATCCGGCGTCTTTGCGCGTCCTCTACTCTCCGACGTTCCGAGATCGCCGACCTATTTGGCGTCAGCCCCGGCACGATCTACGGAATCGAGACGCGCCGGATCTGGAGGCATGTCGCGTGAGAACCTTCCGGGAGAAACTAAGGAGCGTGACATGGTGGCTCGAACAGTGGGCGCATCACCTGATCGGGCTCGCGATCTTCGTCGCCGTCTGCGGCCTTGGTTGGTGGTGGGCTTCACGCTAAGCGTCGCGATCGGCATCGGTC
>CAZOLL010000519.1:0-3480 GCA_964580365.1 uncultured Phycisphaeraceae bacterium | reverse complement strand
CGAAGCGCGCGCGCTCGCCACGCAAGGAAGGCGGGATCGACGCCGTGTGCGCAGCAAGTCGCACCGTTGCGGTGAATGCCCCGGCCCTCGCCGCGAGCTCGGCGTGCGCGAGTTCGATCGCAGCGGACCGCGTGGCATCCCGCGCGCGTGCCGCGCCCGCCCGGCGCAAGAGACCTCGCGCCCCCGCGATGTCGCCGCAAAGCGCCGCGAGCCGCGCGTGCACCACGCGGGTCCACGCGGCGTTCCTGCGATCGCGAACGGAATCGAGCGCGCGTTCCGCCGCGGCGAGCCGTCGCCGCGCGCCGCGCACGTCGCGCAACGCGACGGCGACTTCGGCCGCGGCGGCGAGAGCGCGGGCGCGATCGAGCGGGAGCCTCGCGCGACGCGCCGCTCGCTCCGCGCGATCGAGCAGGTGGAGGGCGTCCTGGTGCTCACCGAGCTGCGCGAGCGCCACGCCCCGCAGTGCGAGCGCGCGCGGCGACGGCGCACGCGACTCGATGATCGCGTCCAGTGCCATCAACGCGGCGACCGGCTCGCCGCGGGCCAGCTCCGCCGCGGCTCGCCGCAGCGTCTCCGCGGGAGGAGGGCGCGTCACGCGCGCGGCCCGAATGGGGATGGTGTGCCGCTCAGCGGGACTTGATCTCCTCGAGCAGGCTCGCGAGGTCGTCCGCGTGCTCCTCCTCCATCGCGAGGATCCCCTCCAGCATGCGCCGCGTCGTCGGGTCGTCGGTGCCGAGGTAGCGGATCATCTCCGAGTAGCTGTCGATCGCGATGCGCTCGGCGACGATGTCCTCCTTGATCATGTCGACGAGGTCGTCGCCCGGCGCATACTCCGAGTGCGCCCGCGTCGCGAGGCCGTCCGGCGAGAAGTTCGGCTCGCCGCGCAACTGCACGATGCGCGCGGCGATCGAATCCGCGTGCGCCTGCTCCTCGTTCGCGTGCTGCAGGAACTCCGCGGCGACGCTCTTCGCGTTCAATCCGGTCGCCATGTAGAAGTGGCGCTTGTACCGCAGGATGCAGACGATCTCCGTCGCAAGCGCGGTGTTGAGCAGCTCGATGACCGTCTTGCGGTCGGCCTTGTACCCGGCGGTGAGCGCGCCGTTCTCGATGTGCTTGCGCGCCTGCTTGCGCAGCTTCTTGATGTCGCTGAGGAACGGGTTGTCGGCCATCGCGGGTTCGCCTCCGGTTCGATCCAAATTCGTCGCGCGTCCTTCGCCGTGACGGGGCGCGACGCGCGCGGGGCGCGACGTGCGCGAGTCGGCAGAACGTAGCGCGGACGCGCCGCCGCCGCCACGGCCTGCCGCGCCGCGTCGCGAACTCGAACGTCAGGTCCCGGGGGAGTGCACGGCCCCGACCGGCCCGCCCGGCGCGGGCTGCGGGTTCGAGAAGGACTCGATCGTCGTGCCGAGCGGAGGCGCCGCGGAGATCCCGCCGACGCCCCCTGCTTCGTTTGGCGCAACGACGTTCGAGTCCGCGGGGACGACGCCGCCGATGCGGTTGCCCGTCGGACTCAGCGGGCTGCCGTCGAACGCGGAAGTCCGCGCGCTGACGGAGTTGCCGAGCTTGACGCCGATTCCGCTGACGCCGATCCAGTTGCCCGCGGCCGCGTTGTCGTCCGCAAGAGCGAACAGTGCGAGGGAGATCGCAATCGCGCTCCGAGCACGTTGCAAGCCTGCACTTGCGGCTGCGCAGCGCCTTGCGGGGCAGGGGCGCCACGATGTCTCCACGCCGGCCGCAGGGCATCGCGCGCTTCCTCCACTCCCGAAGTGGCGGTAGGTTTCGGCGGGATGATCGATTCCATTCGGGTGGCGGCGGTCGCGACGGCGTTGGCGCTGTGCGGGCCTGCGGCCGGCGCCGCGCCGGATGGCGACGGTTCGCTCGAACGCGTGAAGGCCGCAAACGTGCTGCGCTGCGGCGGCGACGCGGAAGGCGGCGCGCCGTTCTGCTTCCAGGATCCGGCGGATCCGACCCGCATCATCGGCTTCGAGATCGACCTCGCGCGGCTCGTCGGCCGCGAGCTCGGCGTCGAGGCGCGCTTCGTGCAGTGCGATTGGAAGAACCTCGTCCCGACGCTCGAGCGCGGCGAGATCGACCTCGCGTGGAACGGGCTCGAGAAGGACGACGAGCTCGCGCAGCGCGTGCGTCTGACGCGGCCCTACTTCGTGTTCACCGAGACGCTCGCCGTCCGGCCCGACGAGACGCGCTTCTCCGACCTCGACTCGCTCGACGGGCACCGCGTCGGCACGCTCGCGAGCACGCTCGCTCACAAGCTCTTGCGCGCGCGCAAAGACGTCGAGATCGTCCTCTACGACGACGACGTCGCGCCCTACGTCGACCTGCTCGAGCGGCGCGTCGACGCCGTCGTCCTCGACGACATCATCGCGGCGCGCCACGTCGAGGAGGAAGGCGTGCGCATCGCGAACGGCGACCTCCTGCGCGGCGTGTACGTCGGCGCGACGCGACGCGAGGAAGACACGCTCGGCGCCGCGATCGACGCGGCGATCGCGAAGCTGGTCGAAAGCGGCGAGCTGCGCGCCGTGCTGCGCACCTGGAAGATCGACCACGAACGTCAGTCGACGCTCGACGCGCCCGACGACCCGCGCGCGAAAGAGTTGTTTGGCGACGCCGCCGTGCGCGTGACCGGGTTCACCTCGGGCCACCTGCTCTTGTTCCTGCGCGGCGCGGGGATGACGCTCGTCCTTTCGGTCGCGTCGTTCGCGCTCGCGATCGCGCTCGGCGCCGTGTTGTGCCTCGCGAAGGTCTACGGGGGGCCGGTCGCGCGCACTCTGTCCTCGTCCTACATCGAGCTGTTTCGCGGCACGCCGATCCTCTTGCAGCTCTACCTCCTCTACTTCGGGATCTCCGAGTTCGTGCGGCTGCCCGCCCTCGTCGCGGCCGTCGTCGGTCTCGCGATGAACTACGCGGCCTACGAGGCGGAGGTCTACCGCGCGGGGCTGCTCGCCGTGCCGCGCGGACAGGTCGAGGCCGCGCGCGCGCTGGGGCTGACCGGACGGCAGACGCTGCGCCACGTCGTCTTCCCGCAGGCGTTCCGCGTCGCGTTGCCGCCGATGGCGAACGACTTCATCGCGCTCTTGAAGGACACGTCGATCGTGTCGGTGATCACCGTGGTCGAGCTGACCAAGCAGTACTCGATCACCGCGCACGACCTCGGCTCGTGGCTCCTGCCCGGCGCGCTGTGCGCGCTCCTGTATTTCGCGATGAGTTACCCGCTCACGCTGGTCGCGCGCGCGCTCGAGCGGAGGTACGCGACGTGATCCGCACCAAGACGCTCGCGCTCGAGATCGGCGGCCGCGCGCTCCTCTCCGAGATCACGATCGACGTCGCGAAGGGTGAGGTGCTCGCGGTCATCGGACCGTCCGGGTCGGGCAAGTCGACGCTCCTGCGCTGCCTGAACGCGCTCGCGGCCATCACGTCCGGCGAGATCGAGATCGGCGGCGTCGTGGTGCGCGCGGGAGAGCC
>CAZOLL010000518.1:0-3490 GCA_964580365.1 uncultured Phycisphaeraceae bacterium | reverse complement strand
CCACCAGCGCGGGACACTCGTTCATCGCGCCGGCCGGCTGGACGTTCGCCGTTCGCAACGGCGTCACGATCTTGACCACACCCGAACGGAACTCGCACATCGCGTTAGTCGACGTGCAAGCGAAGGACGCCGCGACCGCCATCGACGTAGCGTGGGCCGAATACGGCCCTGCGCAGAACTACCCGATCGACCTCAGCGAACGCATCGCCGACAAGGACGGCTGGACGGACATCCGCCGCGTCCGCTACCGCGTTCCGCCGAACGAGGAGCGCCTCGCGATCGCGGAGGCCGGTCGCGCCGGCGATGCTTGGCTCGTCGTGCTGATCGACATGACCAGTGCGGCGGCGGACAAGCGCCTCGCCCAGCTACTGCTCGCATTCGACAGTCGCGTGCCCAAGGGGCACACGCCGGAGTCGTTCGCGGGCAAGACGGCAAATCGCCTGGACGAAGCACGTATCGCCGAGCTCCGCGCGTTCGTCGAGACGTCGATGGCGCAGCTCGGGATCCCGGGCGCCGCGCTCGGCGTCGTGCAGGACGGCAAGGTCGTGTTCCTCGGGGGGGTCGGCGTACGCGAGCTCGGCAAGCCGGCCAAGGTTGATGGCGACACGAAGTTCATGATCGCGTCGAATACGAAGGCGCTCACGACCCTGATGCTGGCGAAGCTCGTCGACGAGAAGCGCATCGCATGGGACTCGCAGGTGACGAGTCTGATGCCGTCGTTCATGCTCGGCGATCCCGCTACCACCGCGAAGGTGCGAGTCGAGCATCTCATCTGCGCGTGCACAGGCCTTCCCCGCCAGGACTTCGAGTGGCTGCTCGATTCCGTCGGTACGCCGCAGCATGCGATGGACGTGTTGGCGACGATCCAGCCGACCAGCGAGTTCGGCGAGCTCTACCAGTATTCCAATTCACTCGCGGCGGCCGCGGGCTTCGTCGGTGGACATGTCGCGTTCCCGAAGCTCGAGCTCGGCAAGGCGTACGACGCCGCCATGCGCTCGCGCGTGTTCCTTCCACTCGGGATGAAGGCCACGACGTTCGATCCCGGTCGAGCGAAGCGGGGGAACTGGGCGCGTCCACATGCACCAGACATCGACGGCAAGATCGTGCACCCGGTCGAGGCAGAGTTCGCCGCCGTCGTGCCGTTGCGTCCTGCCGGTGGTGCGTGGAGCACGGCGCGGGACATGCTCGCGTACGTGCAGATGGAGCTGGCGGACGGACTCCTGCCGAGCGGCGATCGCTACATCGCGAAGGATGTCTTGCTCGCGAGGCGCAAGCCGCAGGTCGCTAGCGGCGAGCAGGCGACGTACGGCATGGGACTCGAGGTAGTGACCAAGTACGATGTCACCGTCGTACACCACGGCGGGGCCCTGACTGGCTACTACAGCGACGTGATGTGGCTGCCGGAGCACGGTGTCGGCGCGGTGATCCTCACGAACGGCGACCCCGGCTGGACGATCCGCGACGTGTTCCGGCGCAAGCTGCTCGAGGTGCTCTTCGACGGCAAGCCACAGGCAAACGCCGAAATCGATGCCGCGGCAACGAGTTATCACGAGGGAATCATCGCTACTCGAAAACACCTCGAGGTGCCGCTCGACGCCGGAGTCGCTGCCGCGCTTGCGCCGATCTACGCCAATGCTGCGCTCGGGGAAATCGCGGTGCGCCGCACGAAGAGCGGCGTCGCGTTCGACTTCGGCGAGTGGGCGACCGACGTCGCGTCGCGGAAGAACGCGGATGGTACGGTGTCGTTGGTCGCGATCGCACCAGGATGGGTCGAATCGATGGCGTTCGTCGTCGGAGAGGCGGCCGGGAAGCGAACCTTGACGCTGCTCGACGCCCAGCACGAGTACGTCTTCACGGAGCGCTGAGGACCCGTCTCCCAGAGATGTACCCCGGATGGCCGGCTAACGGGGCGTTGCAACGGACGAGTTCGAGAGCTACGCTCTCGAACTCGCCGCTGAACGCCCTGTGCGTTGGGCAGCAGCCGGACAACAGCGTTCGCGTGGACAGTCCACCCGATGCGACGCACAGTGCGGTAGCGTTCGCGTGCGTGCTACACTCGTGTCGTGGTGACGGTGGGTAATCGTCGTTCGTCGTACGCACGCGTGATACCGCCGAGCGCGGCGATGCTCGCCGTGATGCTCGCGTGCGGCCCCGATGCACCGCCGAGCTGGGACGATATCGATTTTGCCTTCATCGGCGGGCGTGCTGATGCGAGTGACGCACGCTGGCTGATGGGCGGGAGCTCGGTCGACCGAACCGTGCGTCGTATCTCCGCTGAGCGCCTCGTCACGTCCGAGGCGATCGGATGGCGTCGTGGCGGTGTCGCAGTCCTTGCCGTGGGTCCGCTCGCGGATGGGAGCTCGCCGGGGGACGACGCGCACGTACTGTGGTCCATCGACGAGGTCGGCTCGCTCCCGACCAGCCGGCTGCGAGCGGACAACGCCCACATTTCCGCGGTCCGCACGATGACGCCTTCCCCATCGCGCACGACGATGCTGGTCGAGGTCGCGACATCGGAGCCCTACGGAGTGACGTCCATCGGGCGGCACCTCCTCCTCGTCGATCTCGAGGCCGGCGATCCCGAGACGAGCAGCAGCGATCTGTGGCCGGATGGCAGCGGCGCCGCGTGGTCCGCCGACAACCGCACGCTGGCGGCAACCTTCGCCGACGTCACTTACGACGACGAATGGACACCGGAGTACAGCCCGCGCGAGATCTACTTGCACGACACATCGACGCACGAAGTCTGGTACCCGGACAACGATGCGAGTGCTGACGAGCGCGCGCCGGCGTTCTCACCCGACGGCAGCGTTCTCGCCTACGTCAGCGACGCGAACGGTGGCAACGAGATCCTGCTGTGGCCCGTCGCCGGCGGTCCCGCGACCTCGATCGGTGCCCCGCCGTGCCCCCCCGACCGGCTGACGTGGCTCCCTGACGGCGAGCGACTCCTGGTCGGCTGCGGCGCCTCGTTCGCGCTGATCGATCGGTCGGGTCGCGAGCGAATCGCGCCGCAGCCGGGCATCGCTCGCGACCTCGCGACCGACGGCCGCCGGCTGCTGCTCGAGCTCACGGTCGGTACCGATGTGCATGTCGCCGTGTTCGACCTCGAGGATGGCAGCACCGTCGATCTTGGGCCCGGGCGCGCGCCGGTGTGGCGCCCGGAAGAGCCCTGAGCCCGCGCTCGACGTTCCCGCTGCGCCAAGTTCCTGACAGAGGGGTATCCGCGTAGTGGGCGTCGATGCCGCGAGGCGTTCGCGGGATGCGCGGCGAGCGCTCAGCACGCCAACCGTCGGCGAGTGCGTCGCACCGAACGACGCGAAACCGCAGTGTTGCGCGAGGAGCCGCGCGCAACACTGGAGAACCGTCCCACGACTAAGCCGTTGACGGACTAGGCCAATGACGTACCATCGGAAAGTGAGGCTCACGTGGGATGAAGCCAAGAACCTCGCCAACCAGAAGAAGCACGGCGTCTCCTTCGAGGAGGCCAGCC
>CAZOLL010000517.1:0-3500 GCA_964580365.1 uncultured Phycisphaeraceae bacterium | reverse complement strand
ACGGCAGCCATCGCGGACGGCGCCGATCTCGTCACCGTCAGCGGCGACAAGCTTCTCTGCGGGCCGCAGGCGGGGATCATCGTCGGCCGGCGCGCGCTGGTGGAAAAGTTGCGCCGGCACCCGCTGGTCCGTGCCGTGCGCCCCGGCAAGCTCGAGCTCGCCGCGCTCGAGGCGACGTTGCTCGAGTACCGCCGCTCGCCGTCGTCGGTGCCGGACCTGCCGCTGTACGCGGCCCTCGCCCGCACGCGCGAGGACCTGCGCGCGACGGCCGAGCGCGTGCGTGCCGCGCTCTCGAGCGCGCCGGGCGCCGCGATCGACGTCGTCGACACGGTCGGCTACCTCGGCAGCGGCTCCGCGCCGATGCGCGAGGTCGAGGGTGTCGCGGTGCGCGTGCGCCTCGCGAGCGCGCCCGCCGATCGACTGGTCGCGCGACTGCGCCACGGACGGCCGCGCGTGTTCGCGCGCATCGAATCGGACGCCGTGCTCCTCGAGACGCGCGCGTTGTTCGACGACGAGATCGTGCCGCTGATCGAGGCCGTGCGCAGAGCGCTCGCGGCCGAAAGCGAGAGGTGATGGACGCGACACCGGACCGGCGCGAGCGAGTGAGACTGACGTCGTACTCCTCGTGCGCGGGTTGAGCCGCCAAGCTGCCGCCATCGGACCTCGTCGAGGTCCTGAGACAGCTTCCGGCGATGAGCCACCCTGATCTGATCGTCGGGCCCGAGACGCTCGACGACGCGGGAGTGTTCCGCCTCGACCCGGCGACCGGTCTCGTCCTCACGCTCGATTTCTTCCCGCCGATCGTGGACGACCCGGTGTGGTACGGCCGCATCGCCGCCGCCAACTCGCTCTCCGACGTGTACGCGATGGGCGGGCGGCCCATCACCGCGATGAACATCGTGGGCTTCCCGACCGCGCTGCCGGTCTCGATCCTCGGCGAGATCCTCCGCGGCGGCGCCGAAAAGGTGATCGAAGCGGGAGCGATCGTCGTCGGAGGCCATTCGGTACGCGACACCGAGATCAAGTTCGGGTTGTCCGTGACGGGTCTCGTGCATCCCGATCGCATCGTCAGCAACGCGCGCGCGCGTCCCGGCGACGTGCTCGTGCTGACGAAGCCGCTTGGGATGGGCGCGGCCGCGACGGCGATCAAGAAGGAGTTACTCGACGCGGTCGCGATCGAAGCGGCCTGCGCGCAGATGGCGACGCTGAACAAGGGCGCCTGCGCCGCGATGCTCGAGGCGGGCGCGATCTCCGCGACCGACGTGACCGGCTTCGGACTCATGGGGCACGGCCGCGGAATGGCGGAGGCGAGCGGCGTGACGCTCGAGTTCGACGCGGCGTCGTTGCCCCTGTTCGCGGCGGGCGCCGCCGACGCGAAGTCGCTGGCGGAGAAGAACCTGACGTCGGGCGGCGCCGACCGCACCCGCAAGTTCCTGGGGTCGCAAGCCGAGGTCGCCGCCACCGTCGATCCGGCGCGAACGCGCCTCGCGTTCGACGCGGAGACGTCCGGAGGCATGCTGATCGCGATCGCCGAAGATCGCGTCGATCGCCTGCTCGCCGCGCTCGCCCGCGAGAAGACGCCGTGCGCCGCGGTCGTCGGCCGAGTCCTGGATCGGCGGGGCGAACTCCGCGTTCGACTGGCCTGACCCCGGATCGTGGATTATCCTTCCGGACCCTGCGTCCCGATCGAGGAGCGCGGCCGTCCCGCCGACAGCGGCCGCTTCACCCGCCATGAGCGATCCGAATCCGTTGAACGAGCAGGCGATCCGCGATGCCGTGGACGCCGACCTGAACGCGCGCATGCCGAAGGCCGGGCCCCAGGGCGGACCGCGTCGCCGTCGTGAGCGCGAGCGCGAGCGGGACACCGAAGCCGCGCACCTGATGAAGGGCACGATCACGGGCGTCAACGGTCAGGACGTGTTCGTCGAGCTGGGCCCGAAGACGCAGGGCGTGATCGCGCTCGCCGAGTTCGAGACGCCGCCGAACGTCGGCGACACCGACGAGTTCTCGCTCATCTCCATCAAGGACGGGCTCTGGACGCTCTCGCGCAAGGAAGCGCGCACGCTCGCCACGTGGCGCGAGCTCGAGCGCGGCCGCGAGGTGAAGGCGAAGGTGATCGGCGAGAACTCGGGCGGGCTCGAGCTGAAGATCGGCCCCGTCACCGCGTTCATGCCCGCCTCGGAGATCTCCACCGAGCGCGTCACCGACTTCCTGCCCTACATCGGCCAGACGCTCACCTGCGAAGTGCTCGAGGTCGCTCCGCATCGCAAGCGCGTGGTGCTCTCGCGCAAGAGCGTCATGTTCCGCGAGCGCCGCGCCGTGCGCGAGGAGACGCTGAAGACGCTTTCGGTCGGCATGGTCGTGCGCGGCAAGGTCGAGAAGATCGAGCCGTTCGGCGCGTTCGTCGCGATCGCCGACGGGCTGTCCGGCCTGCTGCACGTCTCGAACATCTCGCACCAGCGCACGGCGGATCCGTCGAAGGTCCTCACCGTGGGCCAGGAGGTCGAGGTGCAGGTCCTCGAAATCAAGGAAGGCGGCAAGCGCATCGGCCTCGGCATGAAGCAGCTCACGGTCGACCCGTGGTCCGCCGCGCTCGGTCGTTTCCGCTCCGAGGCCGTCGTGAAGGGGAAGGTCGTCCGCATCGCCGAGTTCGGCGCGTTCGTCGAGCTCGAGCCGGGTCTCGAAGGGTTGTGCCACAAGTCGCAGCTCTCGCCCGAGCGCGTGCGCGTCGTCGAGGACGCGGTGAAGGTCGGCGACGACGTGACCGTGCGCGTCGTTTCGGTCGACCCCAAGGCGAAGAAGATCGCGTTGTCGCGCCTCTCGTCGCGCGGCGTGCTCATCGGCTCGGAGGAAGACGTGTCGAACGAGGAAGTGAACCAGCACATGGACCGCGGCAAGAGCAGCGGCACCAACCTCGGCGCGCTCCTGCGTGAAGCGATGGCGAAGAAGGGCATCTCGCCGCGCTGAACGGCGCGACGGGCCTCATCGGCGATCAGCGCACGAAGATCGGCAAGTACTCGGCAGGCAGGCGCAGGAGGATGCACGCGACGGCCGTCGCGAACGCATTCCCCGGCCCGATCGCGTCGGTCCAGCTGCCGTCCTCGTTCTGCCGCGCGAGCAGGTCGTCGCGCAGCCGCGTCCAGTAGCGCTCCCAGCGCCGGCCGCCCTCGAAGTGCATCGCCTGGGCCGCGTAGTAGTTGCCGTACCAGAAGTAGAAGTGGTCGCCGTAGCCGCGGCTCACGGAGTCGTACTCGCGCTCGATGTACGCCAGCGCGTTGCCATACAGCGACGAGTCGTAGCAGCCCGCGGAGTGCAGCGTCGTCACGGCCGCGGCGTTGATCGCGAATGACGTCTTGGTGCGCGCCGCGGAACCGAAGATCTTGTAGTAGAACGCGCCGCGGTCGGGGCCGTCGGGGATGCGGCTCCGCTTCACGTACTCGAGCACGCGGTCGATGCACGCCGAGTTCACGTGGACCCCGGCGGCGCGCGCGGCGCGCAGT
>CAZOLL010000516.1:0-3501 GCA_964580365.1 uncultured Phycisphaeraceae bacterium | reverse complement strand
GCCGAGGGACATCTCGCCCCAGGCGCGGACTTCGAAGTCGACGCCGTCACCCTGAACCCCTACCTCGGCGAAGACGGCATCGCGCCGTTCCGCACGCTCTGCGAGAAGCACGGCAAGGGTCTGTTCGTGCTGGTCCGCACCTCGAACCCGAGCGCCCGCGACCTGCAGGATCTCGTCGCGGACGGCCGCACGGTCTTCTCGCATTCGGCGGCGCTCGTCACGAAGTGGGGGGCGAGCCTCGTCGGCTCGAGCGGCGTGTCTTCGATCGGCGCGGTCGTGGGGGCGACCTACCCGAAGGAACTGCGCGACGTCCGCGCGGCGCACCCGCGACTCCTCCTTCTCGTGCCGGGGTACGGCGCGCAGGGCGGCGATGCGGGTGACGTGGCGGCGGCGCTCGACGACGACTTCTCCGGCGCGCTCATCGCTTCCTCGCGAGGGCTGTTGCGCGCATTCCGCGCTGGCGCGGAAGCCGGGGGTTCGCCGGAGGCGGCGGTGCGGCGCGCTGCAGAGGAGATGCGCGAGGCTCTGCGGACGGCGTGGAGCAGGACGCGCGCCGGAACGGACGCCGCCCCGTGAGGTTGACCGTCGCGGAGTCCGCGCCCGAGACCGATCTCGAACGGCGCTACCGAACCGGCGACCCCGTGCTCGCGTCGCGGCTCGGCGGTCCGATCGCCGACGTGGCGTCGTTCGGACGCGCGGCAGATCGCGCGGCCGCGCGCCCGATCGACCGCGATGCGCTCGTCGACGCGCTGCGCCGCGCGCAGTCGGACTACGGGCTATCGCCCGCGACCGAGGCGTCGATCGCGAAACTCGCGGACCCGCGCGCCGTCGTCGTCGCGACCGGCCAGCAACCCGGGCTGTTGACGGGCCCGGCCTACACCGTGCTGAAAGCGGCGACCGCGGTCGCGCTCGCCCGCCGGCTCGAAGAGTCGCTCGGCCGGCCGTGCGTGCCGCTGTTCTGGATCGCGTCCGACGATCACGACCTTCCGGAGATCGAAGGCTGCAACGTCCTCAGCGATCGCGCCGAGGTGCGGCGCTTTCGCGTGCCGCTCGGCCCCGATCCGATTCCTTCCGCGCGTGTCGCGACGCCGGCCGGCGCGGCCGACGTTTTCGCGGAGTATCTCGCGGAGCTTCCCGACGAGGCCGCGCGCGAGCGCGTGCGCGCGATCGCGACGCCGGTCGTCGGCGAGCGATGGCCACGCTGGTTCGGCCGCATCCTCGCGCGCCTGTTCGAGAGCTCGGGTCTCGTGCTGTTCGAACCGCATCGCGCGCCCGGGCTCGTCACGCGCCATCTCGTTCGCGAGCTGATCGCCGCCGCGCGCGCGCCGGCCGCGTTGCGCGCTGGCGCCGCGCATCTCGAATCGGTCGGACTGAAGGCTCCGCTCCCGACCGACGCTCCGTCGAGCGTGTTCGTCGTCGACGGCAAGAAGCGCCGGCGCTTCGATCCGAAGGCCGACTCCGTCGGCGACTGGGCCGCGCGTTCGGCGTCCGACCCAGGGTCGCTCTCGGGCGACGCGGGGCTGCGCGCGGCACTGCAGTCGATCGTGTTCCCGACCGTCGCCGTCGTCGGAGGGGTGGGGGAGCTCTCCTATTGGATGCAGCTTCCGGAGCTGTTCGCCGCGGCCGGTGCGCCGCAACCCGTGTTCGTGCTGCGCGCGAGCGCGACGATCGTCGAGCCACGCGTGCGCCGTTCGCTCGAGGCGCTCGGTTTCAGCGACGCGGATCTGTTCCTCGGCGAGGCGGCGCTCCGCGAGAGGTTTGCCGCGCGGTTGAGCGCCGCCGCGGATCCGCGCACCGGCGAGCTGCGCGACGCCGCTCTCGCCGCTTTCGATGCGTTCGCGAGCTCGCTCGGCGAGCCGAACGAGAACATCGCGAAGCGCGCGGCCGAGCTGCGCGCGACGTTCGGCGCTTCGCTTGCGAAGCTCGCCGACGGCGCGGAGCGCGCGCGCCTCGAACGCGCGGGCGCGTCCGAACGCCGCCTTCTCCTCGTCGCGCGTTCCGGACGTCCGCACGATCAGCCGCAGGACCGCGTGCTGAACGGTCTCGCGATCGCCGGGCGCGTCGGACTCGACGTGTATGATCGCCTCGCCGCCCGCCTCGACGCGCTCGATCCGCGCCATCGGATCGTCCACCCGGACCTCGGGGAAACCTGACGATGCTCGACGTCCTCGCCATCGGCGCGCACCCCGACGACATCGAGATCTTCGCGGGCGGCACAATCGCCGCGTGCGTGCGCCACGGCATGAAGGTGGGGCTGTGCCACCTGACCCGCGGCGAGATGGGCACGCGCGGCTCGCCCGAGCTGCGCGCGCGCGAAGCCGCCGCCGCGGCCGCCGTGCTCGGCGTGACGAAGCACGAGATCCTCGACCTCGGCGACTGCGCGTTGCGCGATGACGACGCGCACCGTGCCGCTCTCGTCGCGGTGCTGCGCCGAGACCGCCCGCGGCTCGTGCTCGCGCAGCTCTCGCGCGACGCGCACCCTGACCACGCCGCGACGGGCGCGCTCGTTCGCTCCGCGTCCTACCTCTCGGGCATCCGCCGCTTCGCCGGCGCGTCCGGCGCCGAGCCGCATCGACCGTCGCTCGTCCTCTATTACCCCTCGCACGAAGTGCTGACGCCGACGCTCGTGGTCGCGCTCACCGCCGGCGACGTCGAGAAGAAGATGGCGGCGATCCGTGCTTACGCTTCGCAGGTCCACGTCCCCGCGCCCGCGACGAAGTCGGGCGCCGAGCCGCAGACGCGCATCTCGCGACCGGAGTTCCTGGAGGCGATCGTCGCCCGCCTGCGCACACACGGCAACTCGATCGGCGCCGAGTTCGGCGAGCCGTTCTGCGCCGAAGCCGCGGTGCGCGTCGACGACCCGCGCGCGCTCCTCACATGACGGAGCCGCTTCTAAAGATCGGCATCGCCTGCTACCCGACCTACGGCGGGTCCGGCATCGTCGCGACGGAGCTCGGCAACGCGCTCGCCGACCGCGGTCACACGGTCCACCTGCTCGCCTACGCCGACCCGCCGCGCGTGAACGCGAGCTCGCGCGTCACGACGCACAAGGTCCAGGTCTCCGCGTATCCGCTGTTCAAGTACCCGCCGTACGACCTCGCGCTCGCTTCCAAGATGCGCGAGCTGATCGTCGACGCCGAGCTCGACATCCTCCACGTGCACTACGCGATCCCGCACGCGCTCTCCGCGTACCTCGCCCGCCAGATGGCGCCGGGCGCGAAGACGAAGATCGTGACGACGCTGCACGGCACGGACATCACCGTGGTCGGCAGCGAGCCCGCGTACCAAGAGGTCACGCGCTTCGGCCTCGCGAACAGCGACCGCGTCCTCGCGGTCTCGCGCTGGCTCGTCGAAGAGACCAAGAAGCGCTTCTGCACCGACTGCGAGATCATCGTCGCGCCGAACTTCGTCGACACGACCCGCTTTCGCCCGCTCGAGCGCCGGCCGGCCGCGCCGCTTTCCGTCGCGCACGCATCGAACTTCCGTGCGGTGAAGCGGCCG
>CAZOLL010000515.1:0-3507 GCA_964580365.1 uncultured Phycisphaeraceae bacterium | reverse complement strand
GATCTTCCCGCCGACGCGGAAGTCGGGGTGATCCATGTGCGACGACTCGACGGTCTCGGGGAGGGAGAGAGCGAGGCGGCGGAAGTCGGCGGAGTTCACGCGGGGGATTGTCGCGGATGGTGCCGGGGCGGACCACTGACTTCCGGGCCCTCGTGGCGCGGGTCTCGTTCCCCGGGACAACTGCGGGAGCGGACTCGGCCCGAAACCCGAGGGGCGGGATCCGAGTCCACGATCAGAACTCAGTTCTTCACCAGCTCCACCGCATTGGTCGCGACGAGTCCGAGCGTGATCACGTTCTGCCCCGGGATCGGGTCATAGTAGATCGCCTGGAAGCGCAGCTTGTCCCCCGGCGCGAGCAGTCCCGCCGGCATGATGATCGAGAACGGCGCGTCGCCCATGTGGAGCGGCCCGAACCCGGCATCGACGAAGCCCGCGATCGGCGGCAGGGTCCACAGGGAGTTGCCGCAGAAGATGCCGATGCCCTGCGGCGCCGACCACGGAGTGAGGATCGAGAGGTTGGGGAACGAGAAGTTGTTCGGCAGCGGAGTGACGGCGGAGAGCGCGGAGTACGGTGGGATGTTGCAGATGATCGCGGCCGGCTTTCCGGCGAGGCACGGTTCGCCGGCGATGTCGGTGCCGAAGCGGATCGTGTCGCCGTCGGTGAAGTTCTTCGTCGTCGCGTCGAACGCGCCGCTGTTCACGCTCGTGCCCATCTTCCCGAGCGTCGGCGATGCGTTGCCGGTCACGTTCAGGCGGAACTGCAGGTCGTATCCGGCCGTGACGACGTCGAGGAAGCCGTTGCGATCGAGGTCGACGACGAGGCTCTGTCCCACCGGGCCGGCGACCTGCATGCCCATCGGCGAGAGCGCGGACAGCGGGTCGTCCCAGTACCAGAAGGTGTTCACGGGCACGCCGATCAGCGCGTCGATGTCGCCGTCCTTGTCGAGGTCGGCGAGCTCCGTCCACGAGTTGATGCCGAGGCCGGTCGGGTAATTCGCCCAGCTGTTCGTGTTGATCGACAGCACGCCGCCGCCGATGTTGAAGAAGGTGACGATCGAGCCGGCGGTGTCGGCGACGAAGTCCATGTCGCCGTCGTGGTCGACGTCGAACTTGCGCATCTCCTCGAGCCACTCGACGCCGACGTTGTAGATCGCGGGGCTGCCGAAGGTGCCCGCGCCCTGGTTCATGCGCACTTCCGCGCGCGGGATGCCGGCCTGGATGCAGGTCACGAGGTCGAGGAGGTTGTCGCCGTTCAGGTCGGCCATCTCGAAGCTCGGGATGTTGCCGGGCATCGTGAAGCTGGTGGTGAGGTTGCCGTGGCCGTCGGAGAGCAAGACCGCGAGGCCGCCGGGCACGCCGGAGTTCCAGGTCGACATCACGATGTCTTCGTCGCCGTCGTTGTCGACGTCGTGCGGCCGCGCGCGCGCGCTGATGCCGACGACCGGTGCCGGCACGAATGGGCCAGGCGTGAAGTTGAGGCCGTCGAAGTCGACGATCCGCATGTCGGTGCCCTGCAGCACGAAGATCTCGCCGATGCCGTCCATGTCGAGGTCGATGATCACGGCGGACTTCACGGTCGGCGACGTCGTGGTGAACCCCATCTGCACGAACGCGCCGGCGGGCGAGACTCCTTCCGGTCCGCCGAGGTAGACGCCGAGCCCTTCGACGATCCCGCGCGAGGTGACCACGACGTCGGGGTAGCAGTCGCCGTTCAGGCGGCCGGCCTGCATGTCGTAGTGGAGCGCGCCGAGCGACGGGTACGACACCTTCTTCACCGGACCGAACACGGCCTGCGCAGCGGAATCGGGAGCGAACGAGGCGAAGAACGAGAGGAGTGCGGAAGCGACGAGCGGACGGTGAAGCGCGTTCATTTCGGTCTCCAGTGCGGGCGTTGCTTCCCGCGCCGAAGGCCGTGCGCCGCGAGGCGCAACCGAGATTCCGAAGATCGTCGTAAACGTGCGGCTCAGGCGCGGGCGAGCAAGGTCCCGAGCCGGGCGAGCGCCCGAGAGAGAAGCACGCGGCAGTGCGCTTCGTCCTTGCCGAGGCGCCGCGCGATCTCCGCGTGCGGCAGTTCCTCGACGCGCGCGAGCTGGATGATCTCGCGCTGCTCCGGCTTCAACTCGGCGAACGCGGCGCGCGCGCGCTCCAACTCCTCGTTCGCGCCGGCGACGCGCGACGGCGTGACGAGCGAAAGGAGGAACCGGTCGTTCGCTTCAATCGAACTCGACGCGGCCTGTTGCGGACGCTCGCGCGCGGCATTCCGCTTCTCCGCGCCCCAGAACCGCGCGCGCTCCTTCACCTTGAGGAGCGCGGCCTCGAACAACCAGTGCTTGAATGCGCTCTCGCCGCGAAACTCGAGACCGCCCTTCGCGAGCTGGTCGAGCACCTCGCGGCAGACGGATTGCACGAGGTCGGCGCCGGAGTCCTTCGCGGCGACCACGCCGCCCGCGCGGCGGCGGAGGTAGGCCTCGAGCTGCGGCAGGTAGCGCACGAGGAGCTGGTCGATCGCGCGGGCGTCGCCGCGCGAGGCGTCGTCGATGATCCGGCGCGCGTCGTCCATTCCGCCCGTCCCGCCCCGAGTCCCGCGTCGAAGGGCGATGCCGGCGCGGATGCTACCATTCACGAAGCAGCGCGATTCGCGGCGATCGGGACCCGCGCCATGACACGAGATCCAGCTCCTCGCGGACCGGCCGTGTCGGCGGACGATCCGGACGCCGTGGAGCTCCTGCTCGCGGAGTGCCTCGCGCGACCCGACGGCGAGGTGAGCACCGCGATCGACGCGGCGTGCGCGTCGCGGCCGGACCTCGCACACGATCTGCGCGTCCGGTTCCGCGCGCTCGAGAACCTCGGCCTCACTCCGGCCGCGCGCGCGTCGCGCGTGACCGTGCCGTTGCCGGAGCGCTTCGGCGAGTTCCGCATCATCGAGCGGCTCGGCGAGGGCGGGATGGGCGTCGTGTACCGCGCGCGGCAAGAGTCGCTGGGCCGCGAGCTGGCGCTGAAGATCGTTCGCCCCGAGCTCTTGTGGTTCTCGAAGACGCGCGAGCGGTTCCGGCGCGAGGCCGAGGCGATCGCGCAGCTCGACCATCCCGGCATCGTGCCCGTGTTCCAGGTCGGCGAGGAGTCGGGCATCCCTTTCTTCGTGATGCCGCTGCTCCCGGGCGGCACGCTGTCCGACCTGCTCCTCGACCTCGAGGGACGCGCGCCCGAGAAGCTATCCGCCGCGGACGTGCGCGAGTCGGTGCGCCGCCGCGCCGGCGCGAACGCCGAGGACGTTGGCGTGGAGAGCCCGCGAGCCGAGGCTGCGTGGGACCGCCCCCGCGCGTCCTACGTCGAAGTCGTCACGCGCCTCGTCGCGTCGGTTGCACGCACGCTCGAGTACGTGCATCGCAAGGGCATCGTGCACCGCGACATCAAGCCGTCGAACATCGCGCTCACGCTCGAGGGCCGCGCGCTGCTCCTCGACTTCGGCCTGCGCGCGTCGTTGTTCGACGGCGAACACCACACGGC
>CAZOLL010000514.1:0-3509 GCA_964580365.1 uncultured Phycisphaeraceae bacterium | reverse complement strand
GTTGCTCATGGCCGAGTCGAGCGAGCGGGTGGCGTCGCGGCTCGCTGCGATCGGCGTGCTCGCTCCGCGTTCGTCGCCGCCGCGATGATCGCCGCGGCGCCCGCGACGCGCGGCAGCCGCACCGCGATCGCGCGCTCGCGCTCCGCGCCGCCGCGCACGACGCCCGTCCGAGAGCAGCGCGCTCCGTCCGCGGACTCGATCGAGAGCACGACGCTCGCTTCCAGCGCCAAGCCGGGGATCCGGAATGCCCCCTTCTCGTCGGCGCGAACCTCGATCGGATCGAGGAAGGGGAACAGATCGGGCGAGACGGACGAGTCCGCGAGCACCCGCACGACCGCACCCTCGCTGGGCGTGCCGTCCGCGTCGGTGACCGTCCCCGCGAGCGCTGCGCCCGGAGCGAGCGTGACCTCGGTCTCCAGCACTTCGTCGGACTGACGAATCGCGAGCAGGGCGCTCGTGCCGCTCGCGCGTCCGTCGGCGTCGGCGATCACGAGGTAGTGGCCGGGGTAGAGCCCATCGAAGCGGAACAGCCCGTCGTCGTCGGCGAGCAGCACCGTCGACGGCACGGCGTCGCCGGCGCGCGGCTCGCGCGGCAGCACGATCCATCCCGCCTTCGTCGGATGTCGCTCGAGCGCCCGCAGCGTGACGCGAGCGTGCGGCAGCGGCGCGGACTCCTCGCCGACGACGCGGCCGATGACCGCCGCAGCACGATCCAGCATGACCGAGACGACGGTCGGTTCGCCGCCGCCGTTCGCCGCGCATTCGACGGTGCGGTCGTGGAACGGCGGCAGGCCGCCGACGCGCAGCGGGATCGGACGGTCGGGCAGCACGGGAGCGAGTCGGAAGCGGCCCTGCGAGTCGGTGTGCGTGACGGCGAGCGGCAGGCGCGGGTAGCGCAGCCCGCGCTTCATCCGGATCAACTCGCCGGTCGCGAGATCCAGCATCGTCACCGGCTCGACGTCCTTTCCCTGCAACCCGCCGTCGCCCACGGCGACTCCGACGCCGGCGATCGGACGTCCGTCCTTGTCCGTCACCTCGCCGATCACGCAGCCCGCAGGCTCGAGATGGAGCACGATCTCGCGCGGAGCCGCGTCGCCGACGAGCACTCGCAGCGGGATCGGCTGCCATCGCTCGCCGTCGCGCGCCTCGAGCAGCCACGCGCCGGCGGGCACCGCCGTGAACTCGAACGCGCCGCGCTCGTCGGACAGCGCTCCGCGCGTCGTCGAATAGGAGAGCGCGCCGAGCTCCGGGTCGAGACGCGTGAGTCGGACATCCGCGCGCGCGACCCCCGCGCCGCACTGGTCCTCGACGCGGCCGGCGATGCGGCCCGCCTCGTCGGTCCGCGCCGCGACCTGCGACGACAGAACGATCGTGATGAGGAGCCCGACGCCGGCACGCCTGGTCCCGTCCATGCCACTTCGATCGGCCCCCGCCGGCAGCGAATGCAGAAGGAAATGGAGCGTCGTCGCAAGTCGCCCGCGGCTTCGTCGGAAGCGCCTACAGGTGCTCGCGATTCGGATCCGAAGAGCCCGTTCGGTCCGATCGATCGGGGCGGCAGGAGATGCGGAATGAAAGGGATGGTCTTCACGGAGTTCGTGGAGTTCATGGAAGGCGCGCTGGACCTCGAGGTCGCCGGCCGCGTGATCGGCGAGTGAGCCGGCAAAGCGGCCGTCGATCGGCGCGGGCGGCATCCTCCTCGTGGAGGACGACCTGGAAAACCGCAAGCTCGCGGAGCACCTCCTCAAGAACCTCGGGCTCACGTGCGAGGGTGCAGGCAACGGCGTCGAAGCGCTCGCTGGGCTCGCGTGCGGCCGGACTGCTAAGCTCGCTCCGCCGATCGGAGCGCAGGCCATGCTCAAGAACGTCCCATCCCTCCTGCTCGTCGTGCTGATCGGCGGCGGCGGGTACCTCGCCTGGCGAACTCTCCACGAGAAGGACCTCCTCCTGCAACAGAAGGAGGTCGAGCTGCAGCGCCGCAGCGAGGTCATCTCCCGCCTGAACGCGTCCACGCGCATCGCGCAGGCCATCGTCGTCAAGCGCTGGACCGACGGGCAGGATCCCGCCACCGCGCAGGTGAAGACGAAGGTGAAGTTCGTCGAACTCGACAAGGACGGCAAACCGCTGCCGCCGAAGTTCGCGGTCGTCGACGGCGAGGAGGTCTACTTCGACGCGCTGGTGTTGAAGTTCGACCGAGGGCTCGTGGGCGAGGGCGACCCGCTGAAGGGGCGCTCGGTGCTCCTGTTCCGCAGGATCTTCGGCGAGCGCCAGCGGCCGGTCGACGGCACCGCGCTCGACGAAGGCGAGAAGAACGGCGTGCCGTCGCCCTACCGCGCCGTCGCGGCGGTGTCGCCTGAGGAGGCGGTGCTGTGGCGGCAGTTCTGGTCGTTCGCGAACGACCCGGAGCTTGCGAAACAGAACGGCGTGCGCATCGCGCAAGGAGAGGCGCCGCACGTCCGCATGGAATCGAACAAGATCTACGAGCTCACGCTCGACCACGACGGCGGGCTGAACGTCGCCGCGACCAACGTGCCGGCGATCCTCGTCGACGAGGAGCGCTGACGCTCCGCTGAAAGCACGCGCGCCGATCGCGCGCGTCACTTCTTCGGTTTCGCCGCCGTCCCGGGCACGAGCTTGAGCCCGGCCGCGACCCACGCGCGCAGACCGCCCGCGAGCCACGTCGCGTCCTTCCGACCGCGCTGCCGCGCGACGCGCGCCGCGAGGTAGGCGAGCTTGCCGGTGTCGTCGACGAACACGAGCGGCTGCTTCAGGAGCGACTTCACGCGGTCGCGCAGCGTCGCCATTGGCACCGACTGCGCGCCGGGCACGGTCGCGGTCTGGAACTCGCGCTCGCCGCGGACGTCGATCAGCAGCGCACGCTTCTTCTCCGCGAGCGCGTGCGGCGCGAGGCCCTCGAGCTTCTTCACGCGCAGTACGGTCGCCATGCGACCGGCCACGTTGACGGTGTCGCGTGCGGCGGAGAACGGCGGCGCGTAGGCGAGGTCGATTTCGGCGAGGGCATCGACCTTCATGCCGGCGCGGATCGCCGTGGCGAGCACGTCGGCGCGCTTGTCGACGCCGTAGCGGCCGGCGATCTCGGCGCCGATGACGCGGCCGTCGTCCTGCTTGAAGAACAACTCGACCGACGCGAGGTCGCTCGCCGCCATCCATGCGTCGCGGTGGGGCGCGTGGATCAACACGCTCTTCGCCTTGCTGCCCGCAAACGCGCGGGCCGCTTCGCCCGTGAGGCCGGTGCGGGCGACGACGAGGTCGAGCGCGCGGGCGATCGTGGTGTCGAGGAAGCCGCCGAGCTTCTCTTTGCCGCCGGCAGCGTTGGCGCCCGCGACCTGCGCGGTGCGGTCCGCGACGGAGCCGCGCGCGGACCAGAACGGTTTCCCGGTGAGCAGGTGGGGCACGGAGATCGCCGCGCCGCACGCGTACACGCCGGCGAGCGACGTCCGGCAGCCCGCGTCGACCGCGAGCGAGCCGTCCTTGCGCAGCTTCGCGCCGGA
>CAZOLL010000513.1:0-3520 GCA_964580365.1 uncultured Phycisphaeraceae bacterium | reverse complement strand
GAGCGAGAGCGCGTCACCGCCCGACGCCGATCCGGCGTCGATCAGCTGCGCGCCGACGAGGCGGCGCTGCAGGCCGTCGAACTCGGTGGGGCTCGCCGCGTTGTCGCCCTTGATGACGGTGTTCGCCCACTTGTGCGACAGCGCCTTGATCTTGAAGGCTTCCTGCGCGGAGCGCTGGTCTGCGCCCATCGTCTTCAGGATGAAGTTGTCGACGTCGATCTCGCCGCCGGCGATCGCGAGCGTCTCGGTCTGCGGATTCATCACACCGGTGCTCTCGGTGTAGCTCCCGTTCACGCCGCGGAAGCCGATGCCGGGCGGCGTGCCTTCGCGGTTGTAGTGGAGCGCGTTGCCGCTGATCTTGCCGAACGGCAGCGCCGTCAGCAGTCGGTGGGAACGCGCGAAGATTTCGACGACCGCCTTCTGCAGCTCGGTGCCGGAGTGCAGCTTCGCCGCTTCGATCAGGGTCAGTGCCATGTGGGCGTGGTCCCGGACGACCCTCGAGGCGTCCGGCTTTCATCGTTCCAGGCTGGCCGAGCTCCGATCAGCGCGTCGCGCCGGCGGCCTCACGACGGCGGAGTTCCTTCAACCGCTCGACGGGGGGCAGCTTCGACATGTCGCTCTGATTGGCGCCGGCCTGCATGTTGGCCCCGGTCGCTCCGGTTCCGGAGTGACCCGAGCCTTCGAATGCCTGCGGGAACCGCTCCCGCAGGACCGTGCCGACGAACTCGGTGATCCCCATCGGTTCGGGCGCCCCCGGCTTGCGCGAGACCATCGGAGAGCCCTTCTCTCCGCGGATGCTCGCCACCGGCAGCGGCTTACCCTCGTCGAACCTCACCTCCGACGCCGCTTCGATGTGCGGAAGCAGCAGGTCGGGGTTGCCCTTGAACTCGGCGAGCGCGCGGAGCGCTTCGCTGCGGACCACGAGGTTCCGGACCGCCTGGTCCTTCTCCCCGATCTTCGCGGTGAGCACCGCGATGTCCGCCTCGAGCTTCTTCTTGACGTCGCCGACCTTCGCATCCGCGAGCTGCTGGATCTTCTCGGGGTCCGCGGCCCTCTCGAGATCGACGATCCGCTTCAACGCGTCGCGCGCCTGCGCGGCGTCGAGGCCGTCGAAGGCGGCCAGCTGAGCCTTCAGCCGGTCGCGCTTCTCGGTCAGGTCGAGGTTCGCCTCCTTGATCCCGGTGACGTGCTCGAGCGAGAAGCCGTTCGTCGGCTTCACGTTCGGCATCCACTTGCCCTTCGCGGGGTGCTTCTCGTCGGTGACCTGGACGTAGTACGGCTTCAACGCAGCGTCGAGGCCGTCGATCGAATCCAGAACCGCCAACATCTCCGGCATGAGGTTCAGCTTTCCTTTGGGGGATCACGCGGCGCGGCGCCTGCCACACCGGGGCACGACGCCTGCCGCACCCGCAACGTGGAAGGGATTGCTGGCGTGCGACGGTGTCAAGTCCCGCGGGTCAATTCCGCGACGCTTCGAGCGCGAGGAGCTGCGCGAGCGTCAGCGGGCGATTGCTGTCGATCGCGAACTGTTCGACCGGCACGTCGCCACGGCGGTAAACCTCGGCGCGGCCCGGGCCGAGGATCCGGTCCTGTTGCTCCGGGGAGGCTTGCGCAAGCCATTCCTACCAGATCAACGGGTCGGGGACCGGCCCATCGATCGACGCGCGCGTCGACGGCGGCAGGTCGTCGAGCAGGCCGCGCCGCTTCAGCTCGCGCTCGAGGTGCGTGATCGGCACGATGGTGCACCGACAGTTGGGGTGCAGCAGTGGGCGCGGATGCGGCTCGTCGAGATTCCATTCCTCACCGTCAAGAAGCCCGCACGCAACGCACGTCCGTCCAGGCTCGAGCGTCGCGATCCACTTCTCGCCGGCGACGACGTCGTCGTTCTCGACGAACGTCTCGTGCCGCACGGCATTCGACACGTCCATCACGGCCGTGCGGGCGATCGTGTCGGCCTCCCGGCGCCAGCGCTCGACCACGCCGGGCGTCACGTCACCGCGGCCCTTGCCGAAGACGCGAGCCGCGATCGCGTCCATGTCCTCGCCCGCGATCATGCCGAGCTTCACCTGGCGCTCGATCTCGACCGCGACGCCGTTGCCGAGGTCCGACCAGTGATCGGCCAGCACCTTCCCCTGCAGCGGCTCGGCCCGCACGATCTTCTCGACGACCGAGAGCGGCAGCCGATCGAACCGCACGTCCGGCAGCAGCTCGAGCACCCGAACCGGGACCGCCTTCGTCAGCGTCGCGGCCGCCCACGCGGTCTCGGCGACACCGAGCTTCGAGAGAGCCGCGGTCTGCTGCGTCGCGATCGCGGCGCTCGCTTCGTTCAGCTGCGCGACCAGCGCGCGGTGCAGCTCGTTCAGCCGGACGATCGTCGCGCCGCCCCGGATGTCGCCGCGCTCTTCCACGGCGCGTCGCAGCCGCTGGATCCGGAACAGGATCCGAGCCTCGAGATCCGGGATCGCCTCGTCGTTCAGGAACGCCAGCACGTCGTTGCGGTTCGACGCCGCGTGCCGGTGCAGCAGCACGTCGTGGTGCAGCGAGTCGTCGATCAGGCGGCCATTCGGCGTGCCGCGCAAGCCTCCGGTGCGATCGTCCGCCATCGGTCAGCGCTCACGCTGCCGCGGCGCCGGGCTTCGGCGGCAGCGAGCCGCCTTCGGCGTCGCCCGCGCCCGGCTTGCCCGCGGGCTTGTCGTCGTCGGCCTTGTCGTCTCCGTCGTCTTTCCCGGCCATCCGCATCTGCGCGCCGATCTGCGCCAGCGTCGGGCCTTCGCGCTGCGAGCGCTCCAGGATCTCGTCGATGTCGACGTCCTCCGAGATCACGCCGCGGCGCTTCAGCTCCATCAGCGTCGTCTTCTTGTCGAGGAGCCCGCCCTGGCCGAGCAACGCGACGAGCTGCGCCTGCGTCGGGTCGCCGGACGCCGCCTGGAAGTCGGAGAAGATGTCGATCGAGAAGTCGTCCGGCAGCTCGGCGCCCTGCAGCTCGGCCGCGATCTTGAACGCGGCCTCGAGCGCGATCTCCTGGTTGCGGATCCAGGACTGGATCGTCGTCATCGTCTTGCCCTGCGCCGCCATCACGCCGGTCGCGGTCGCATCGCCGACGCGCTCGATCATCGGCTGCTGGCCGAGCGCCTCCATGCGGTCTTCGAGTGTCTTCAGGTCGGCGAAGCCCGACTCCATCGCCTTCCCGGAGTGCTCGACGAAGTAGAACTTCGCGTCCGGGCTCTTCGCCATCAGCATCCGGTTCGGCCCGGAGTCGGTCGCCGTCTTCTCGTCACCGTCGAACTCACCGTTCGACAGGCCGGTCGCAGCGAGCTGCGCGAAGCGCGCGAACCGCAGGATGTTCGACTGGTCGCTGTAGCTCTGCCAGTGCCGCAGGTTCAGCCACGCGAGATCGTCGAGCGGCGGAGTCGCCACCATGAAGCCCTTCCTGCGCGTGTACCACGTGACGAGCGGAATGCCGGGCCGCGTGAGCGTGCCCTTGCCGACCTCCTGCCAGTCGGTGCCGCCATCCGCCGTC
>CAZOLL010000512.1:0-3535 GCA_964580365.1 uncultured Phycisphaeraceae bacterium | reverse complement strand
CCTCGGAGAGCGCGACGCGGAAGCCCGGGATCGCCTCGAGCGTGTCGAGCGTGCCGCCGGTGTGGCCGAGAGAGCGTCCCGACAGCATCGGCACCTGCGCGCCGCACGCTGCGACCGCGGGCGCGAGCGCGAGCGAGACCTTGTCTCCCACGCCGCCGGTCGAGTGCTTGTCGACGCGCACGCCTCTGCATCCGCTCCAGTCGAGCCGGCGACCGCTTTCCACCATCGCCTTCGCGAGCGCGGCCGTCTCCGCCGCGGTCATCCCGCGCAGGAAGATCGCCATGAGCATCGCGGACGCCTGGTAGTCGGGGACCGATCGATCGGCGACGCCGCGCGCGAACGCACCGATCTCGGCCGGCGTGAGCTCGCCGCCGTCGCGCTTCTTCTCGACGAGAGAGAGGATCGAGGACGTGGGCGACACGGCGCGGGAGCATAGAGAAGCGCGTCGTCGAACGATCGTCAGGGCGCGATCAAGGAGCTCGCGGATACGATCCGCGCCCGCCCCCATCCGCCACGCCTCCGGAGACGTCCGATGAAGTCGTCCGTCGCGATCAGAATCGTCGCCGCCCTCCTCGCGCTCGTGCTCGCACCGTCCTTGCGTGCCGGCGTGTTGAAGGTGCCGAGCGCGCAATTCACGACGATCCAGTCGGCGGTCGACGCCGCGGTCGCGTTCGACGTCATCAAGATCTCCGCCGGGCACTACGACGAAGCGGTCTTCGTCCAGTCGAAGACCGACCTCACGATCACGGGCAGCGGCAAGGTCGAGATCGAGGATCCCGGCAGCTCGACCGCGCTCTGGCTCAAGCAGTGCCAGCGCGTCGAGGTGAAGCGCCTGCGGGTCATCGAGAACACCGGGTTCGCCGGCATCCTCGTCGAAGGTTCGTCCGACGTCACCGTCCGCAAGTGCCGCGTGCTGAAGGCGAACGTGTCGGGCATCTGGGCGAGCGGGAGCTCGAACCTGCTCGTGATCGGAAACCACATCGAAAACGTCGGAGGACAGGCGATCGAGATCTCCTTCTTCACGGTCGGGGCGTCGCTCGGGCCCGCCACGGGAGCCACGCTGTCGACGTTCTCGAAGAACGTCATCAAAGACTGCGACGCCGGCATCCGATGCAACGGCTCCGCCAACACGATCGAGAAGAACCGGATCGATGGGATCGACGGGCGCGGGGTGCACATCGCGCCGGGCGGGCAAGGCTGCGTCATCGCGAAGAACCGCGTTTCGGATTCGGCCACGGCCTTCGACTGCGAGGAGTCGGGCTGCACGTTCCAGAAGAACTCCGCGGTCGGACCGGACGGCGCCGGGTACCGGACCTCCAGCCACTCGGGCAACTTCTTCAAGTGCAAGGTGAAGCGCCCCACCATCTCGGGCTTCAACGTGGCGGCAGCCGCGAACTCCAACGCGTTCGAGAAGTGCTCGTGCAGCAAGTCGGAGGAGGACGGCTTCTTCGTCGCCGGCACGTCGAACACGCTGACGAAGTGCAAGGCGAAGCAGAGCGTCACCCTCGACCTGGACGATCCCGCGGGCGGCGCTTCGACGAACTCCTACGTCGACTGCGTGTTCGGCACTTCGAACCTGCCCTGAGCCCGCGTCAGCCGCGGATCTCCTTCTTCTCGAACGCGCGCCAGCCGAGCAGACCTGCGAGCACGAGCCATGCGAGCGGCACCAGCACGCCGCGCAGCGTCGCGCCGCCGTCGCGGTAGACGCTGATGCCGGTCGTGAGCTTCTCGAGCTCGCTGAACTCGCGCAGCACGTAGTCCGGGAGAAGCATCCGCTCCGCGCGCTCGCCGAACACGAAGCCGATCGCGATCACCGCGAGGCCGATCAACAGGCCGACGGTGACCGCGGTGGTCGCCTGCGCGCAGAACGACGAGATCGCGAGCGCGAGCGCGGAGACGGCCGCGAGCGCGAGCGTGCCGAGCCCGTAGGCGAGCAGCACGTGGAGGAAAAGCGACCCGGCGCCGTAGCGCTCGCCCTGCAGATCGACGTCGGCGACGTCCGAGAAGCCGAGCGTCGAGCCGGCCAGCGCGCCGATGACGAGGTCGGCCGCCGCGACGACGCACGCCGCGAGCACGAACGCGGCGAGGCGGCCCGAGAAGAACGCCGCGCGCGACACTGGACGCACCAACTGCATGCGGAGCTGCCCGCGCTCCTGCTCGCCCGCGAGCGACTGCGCCGCGGCGACGAACAGGAGCAGTGCGAACGGACCGAAGGAGAACCGGCCGCCCTGCGCGAGCACGTAGAACGCGTTGACGTGGATCTCCTCGGCGGCGAGCGCGGCGCTCTGCGAGTGCGCGTGCACGAGCGCGAGGATCTTCGCGCCGACGAGCAGCGCGGCCGTCGCGAGCACCAGCGGACGCTGGCGCAGCTTCATCGATTCGGCGCGGATCACCGCGAGGAATGCGCTCACGACGGCGCTCCGCCGACCAGCCCGCGGTAGACGTCCTCGAGCGTGCGCCGCGCGGGCGCCACCTCGTGCACGTCGAGCCCCGCTTGCACCAGGAGCCGCACGGCGAGCGCGCAGCTCGCGTCGTCGGACGCGTCGATCTCGACGGCGCCGTCCTTGCGGATCAGCGCGGGTCCGTTGATCATCCCGGCCGCGGCGAGCACGGCGCGCGCGCGGGAGTCGTCCGACGTGCGGAACCGTGCGCCGCGGCCGTTCGCTCCCGCGACGAGGTCGGCGACGGCTCCTTCCGCGACGACGCGCCCCTGGTCGACGATCGCGATGCGCGAGCAGAGCGCCTCGACCTCGGACAGGAGATGGCTCGAGAGGAACACGGTGCGGCCGTGCTCGTTCGCTTCGGCGCGCAGCAGCTCGCGGATCTCCCAGATGCCGCGCGGGTCGAGGCCGTTGGTCGGTTCGTCCAGCACGAGGAGGTCCGGGTCGCCGAGCAAGGCCTGCGCGAGGCCGAGCCGCTGCCGCATGCCGAGCGACCAGCCTCCGACCTTGCGGCCGCCGACGCCGGAGAGCCCGACGCGCGAGAGAACGTCGTTCGCGCGCGCCGCGGCGCGATCGAGGCCCAAGAGCCGCGCGTGCAGCACGAGGTTGTCGACGCCCGAGAGTCCCGCGAAGAACATCGGCGTCTCGACGAGGAAGCCGACGCGGCGGAACAAAGTCTCGACCGGCGCGGTCGCGACGTCGTGGCCGAGGAGGCGCGCGTCGCCGGCGTCGGCGCGAACGAGGCGCGCCAGGATGCGGATCGTCGTGGTCTTGCCGGCGCCGTTCTGGCCGAGGAAGCCGAACAGCTCGCCGCGACGCACCTCGAGATCGACGCCCTTGATCGCGGCGACCGCGCCGAAGGACTTCGCGAGCCCATGCGTCTCGAGAACGACGTCGGCGCGGTCCATGCGGCGAGAAGCTACCGAAGGCGCGACGACGTGATGCGACCGAAGTCGATCAGCCTCCGTCGCCGGGCTCGAGCAGGGACGCGGGCTTCTTGATGAGGCGCGGCGTGATGAAGAACAGCACCTGCGATTCGGTCTGCTTCTTCTCGGTCGACTTGAACAGGTAGCCGATCAGCGGGATGTCGCCGA
>CAZOLL010000511.1:0-3545 GCA_964580365.1 uncultured Phycisphaeraceae bacterium | reverse complement strand
GAAGAGCCGGCCTCGCAGCCGGCGTCGCAGCCCGCGCCCGCCGCGCCGGCCGCGCCCGTCGCGCGCGACACGCCGCGCGCCGCCGAGCTCTACAACGAGTCGATCGACGCGCTCGCGAACGGCGACTCGGCGCGAGCGGCAGCGCGTCTCGCGGAGGCCGCCGAGAAGGACCCGGACGACCCGCGCATCGCGTTCGCGCGCGGTTACACCGCGCAACGCACCGGCGACGCGACCGCCGCGCAGGGCGAGTACGGCCGCGCCGCCGCGGCCGCGGACCGCGAGTCCACCGCGCGCTCGCGATACAACCTCGGCACGCTCTCGGTCGACACGCTGAAGGAAACGCTCGGCGCTCGGCCGGAGGACGCGGAGGGCGACGCGCGCAAGCAAGCGCTCGCCGCGATCGACTCCGCCGTCGGAGAGTTCCGCGCCGCGCTCCGCGTCGATCCGGCGCTCGACGACGCGCGGAGGAACATCGAGGAGCTACGTCAGTTCCAGAAGCAGCTCACGGACGCCTGGAAGCGCAAGGACCGCGAAAAGAACGCGCAGGGCAAAGACCTGGTGAAGCTGCTCGCCGAGTTCGCCGATCGGCAGCGCGCGCTGCTGCGCGAAGTCGAGCGCCATCTCGCCCCGACGGCGGGAGCGGCCGCCGCGGATCGGAACGAAGCGCTCGCGAAGGACCGCGCGGAACAGATCGCGATCGCCGAGGACCTCGCCGTTCTTCCCGGCAAGGCCGACGAATTCGTGCAGCAGCTCGGACAGCAAATGCATTCGGCTTCGGGCGGCGCGAACCCGGGCGCGACTCCGGACGAACGCGTCGCCGAACTCGGCCGCCGGATCCACTCGGCGATCGACGCCGCCCTCACGGCGGCGGCGGACGCCGCGACCGCGCACAAGGAAGGACGTCCGGAGGACGCGCGCGCGCCGGCGAGGGCGATCGTCGACTCGTTCGAGGAAATGTGGCGCGGGATGGTGCAGTTGCCGCAGCTCGTCGAGCGGATGCGCGCCGTCGAGAAGGACCTCGTGAAGCGCACCGAGCCGCTCGACGCCGCGGCGAAGCAAAGCGACCTCGACGTCGCGGATCTCGCCGAGGATCAGGCGCGCGTGACGACGCTCGCGCCCGTGCTCGCGCCGCGCGGCGAAGCGCTCGCGAAGCAGTTGCCCGCGGAGCCGGCGTCGCAGCCGGCCACGCCGCCGTCGGGCGGCGATCCGCAACAGCAGAAGGCCGCGGAGGCGCTCGCGAACCTCCGCCAGGCGGGACAGAAGTCGATCGAGAACGCGCCGAAGATCGAGGAGCTCGGGACGCGCGCAGGGGCGGCGCTCGCGGGCAAGCGTTTCCCCGACGCGCTCCCCGACGAGAAGGAGATCGTCCGCCTGCTCGAAGAGATCCTCCCGCCGCAGGACCAGGATCAAGACCAGAAGGACGACAAGAACCAACAGGACCAGAACGACGAGAAGGACGACGACAAGAAGGACCAGAACGGGAAGGACCAGAGCGACAAGAAGGACTCGGACAAGAAGCCGGACGAACAGGAGAAGAAGGACGAGCAGCAGAAACCGAACGAAAAGCCGCAAGGCGAGCCGGACCAGAAGAAACCCGAGGACAAGCAGGACGGAACCGATCCGTCCGATCCGAGCAAGCCGAAGCCGCTGACTCCGCAACAGGTGTCGGAGCTGCTGCAGAAGGCCGCGCAGCGTGAGAAGGAATACAAGGAGAAGAAGAAGGCGCTCGCGCGCATGCTGGGCGGGCCCGTGCCCGTGGAGCGCGACTGGTGAACCGCGTGCGAACGATCCTCCTCGGCGTCGTGCTCGCCGCGTCCGTCGCGCCCGTCGCACCAGTCGCGTCGGCCGCGCCGGCGGCGGACGCGCCGCGCGTCGAGGCGGAGTTGCCCGCCGACACGACGTACCTCGGCGAGTCGGTCGCGTACGTCGTGCGCGTCCTCAACCTCGAATCCCCGCCCGACCCGGAGCTCGGCGCGCTCGAGTCCTTCAAGGTCGAGCGCGAGCCGCCGACTCGTCAGAACTCGACGAGCATCGTGTACGTCGACGGGCGCTTGACGCGGGTGGACCAGTATGGGACGCAGTGGGTCTATCGCCTCACTCCGCAAGTCGCCGGCGATCTCGAGATCCCGGCGCCGTCGATCACGGTGGACGGCAAGCGCATCAGCGGGCCGAAGCGGACGCTGCACGTCCTCGCACCCGAGCGCTCGGACCTCGTCGAGTTCGACGCCGCGGTCGAGCGCCACGGCAAGTACCCGATGCAGCCGTTCACGATCGTGCTGAAAGTCTTCGTGAAGAAGTTGCCCGCGCCGTACGACGACCACGACCCGCTCGAGCCCGCCGACCCGCCGCGACTCCGCGTTCCGTGGGCGTCGCTCGACTCCGACCCTCCCTCGGGACTCGCCGCCGACCGCGTCGTCGACTGGCTGCGGCCGCTGCTCGCGCGCAACGACGAGCGCCGCGGCAGTGGCCCGACCGGCTTCCGCATCAACGACGTGCCGCTGCGCGACTCGGGGCCGTTCTCTTTGTTCAACGGGCCGCGCGACGCGGTCTTCGACCTCGGCGGGCGTCCCGCGACCGAGGCCGACGTCACGTCGAACGACCGGCTGCGCGGACACGCGAGCGAGTGGTGGGTGTACCAGTTGAAGCGACGCTTCACGCCGCTCGAGCCGCGCACCTTCCGCTTCGATGCCTCGTGCGTGCAGGGTGAGCTCGTCTCCGGCATCGAGTCGCGCCGTCCGGTGGGCCGTCGCGTGTTCGCGTGCGGCGGCGCCCTCAACGTGGTCGTCGCTGACGCGCCCGCAGAAGGACGCCCGCTCGGCTACAGCGGCGCGTTCGGCCGCGGCTTCCGCGCCAGCGCGGAGATCGTGCCGCGGAGAGCCCGCGTCGGCGACCCGATGACGCTCACGATCACGGTGTCCGGCTCCGGCAACCTCGAGAAGATCGCACCGCCCGCGCTCGCGGAGCTTCCCGAGGTGGCGTCGCGGTTCGCCGTCGACGCGCCGACCGTCGAGTCGAAGGAAGGCTCGCGCGTGCTGACGTGGAGCGTGCGGCCGAAGTCGCGCGAGGCGGCCGAATTCCCCCCTGTGAAGTTCTCGTGGTTCGACCCCGACCAGGAGAAGTTCCTCGACGTCGCGACGCGCCCGCTGCCGATCGTTGTCGACGCGATCGAGGACCTGGCGCCCGGCGCGATCGTGAAGGGCGCCGGCGCGCGCCCCGCGGCCGAACGAGACGTCACGCGCGCGTCCGGGTACTTCGGCAACGACACCGACCCGCGCGGCGTGAAGTCCGAGCGGCCTCCGGTCCTGCTCGTGCTCGCGACGCCGCCCGCGCTGTTCGCGCTGTACCTCTTGATCGCGTTGGGTGCCGCGCGGCGCGCGCGCCTGTCGGCCGACCCGACGCACGCGCCCGAGACGGTCGGTGTCGAGGAGGTCTTCTTCGCGGTGAATGCGAAGAGCGCGCTCGTGCTCGGCCATGCGCGGGGTGTGGCCCTCCTCGCCGCGGCGCAGGCGAAGCTCCCGGTGGCGAGTTACCCGAACGCGACGATC
>CAZOLL010000510.1:0-3552 GCA_964580365.1 uncultured Phycisphaeraceae bacterium | reverse complement strand
GGTGCTCGAGCCGGAGCTCGACCTCGGGACGCGAAAGGCGCCGATCGGCGTGCATCCGTGGTTGAAGGCGTCGCGCGAGGACGCGTCGCTGCGCGGCGTGCTCGACGGCGCCGGCCGGGCGCGTCTCGAGTTGCCCGCCGCGATCGCGAACATCGACGCGGGCGCCGTGCTCTACTCGTTGTTCGTCACGCTCGACCCGCGCGCGACGCACGACCTCGCGTTCCGCGACGTCTCGCCGCGGGTCGAGATCCGGCGGCGGTGAGCGCGGCGCGGATCGCGTATCCTCCGCATGTGATGGCCGCCGTGATCGACTTCCATTCGCACTTCTTCTCGCGGCCGTTCTTCGAGACGCTCGCCGCTCTCTCGCCGCAGCCGGGCACGGTGGACGAGAAGCTCGCGCGCGTTTCCGCGAAGGCCGGTCTCGCGCTGCCGCCTGCCGACGTCGGCGCGCACCTCGCGCGCTGGGTCGCGGAGTGGGACCGAAACGGCGTCACCCACGCGGTCAGCTTCGCCCGCCGGCCCGCGGACGCGCCGGCGCTCGCGGAGGCGGCGCGCCTCGCCGCAGGCCGAATGACACCGTTCGCGCTCGTGAACCCGCGCGCCGACGGCGCGGCGCAGCGCGCGGAGGCGCTGCTCGGGCAGCACGGGTTCAAAGGTCTCCTGTTCTTCCCCGCGATGCACCAGTTCGATCCGTCGGGCCCGGAGGCCGCTGCCGTGTTCGAGGTCGTCGACCGCCACCGCGCGTGCGCAGTCGTGCACTGCGGGATGCTGCAGGTGAAGCTGCGCGACCTGCTCGGCCTCCCGCGCCCCTACGACTTCCGACATGCGAACCCGCTTCGGGTCGCGCCGGCCGCGAATCGATTCCGCTCCGCGAACTTCGTGATCCCGCACTTCGGCGCCGGGATGCTGCGCGAGACGCTGATGGTTGGCGCGCAGTGCGAGAACGTGTTCGTCGACACGTCGTCCTCGAACGATTGGATCCGCACGCAGGAGCAACCGACGACGCTCGCCCGCGTCTTCGAGCGCGCGCTCGGCGTCTTCGGCGCGAATCGAATCCTGTTCGGAACCGACTCCTCGACGTTCCCGCGCGGCTTCCGCGCGGACCTGCTCAAAACGCAGCGAGAAGCGCTCGATGTCGCCGGCGTGACGCGCGACCAACAAGACGCGATCTTCCAGGGCAACGCGGCGCGTCTGCTCGGACGCTGATCGCGGCAGGCTTCCTCTTCAATGACGCGACCCGACGGCACGCCGTGCCGCCGGGTCGTTCGCGATGTGTGGTGGAGCATAGGGGAGTTGAACCCCTGACCTTCTGGATGCCATCCAGACGCTCTCCCAACTGAGCTAATGCCCCACGCGTTGGGACGGGGGAGTCTAGGGGAGCGCTCCGGAGCGCTCAACGACCAACTGCGCGCGCGACTCGGGCGAGTTGCGCGACCGGTGCGACCGGCGCGACCGGCGCGACCGGCGCGACCGGCGCGACTACTGCTGGCCGCTCTGCGGCCCCGCGGTCTCGACGGCCTGCGCCTCTTCGTCTCGCCCGAGCATGCGCAGGACGGTCGCGAGGTTCTTCCGAGTGGACTTCGCGCTCGCGCCGCCGGGTCCCTCGGCCTTCTCGATGATCGCGAGCGCCTTGCGCAGGTAGGGCTCCGCCTCGGCGACGCGCTTCTGCTCGACCAGCACGATCGCGACGTCGCGCGACGTCTGCGCGCGCAGAACGTGGCCCTCCGGCAGAGTCTCCTCCGCGGCGGCGAGCGCATCGAGCGCGATCTTCTCCGCTTCGTCGAGCCGGTTCTGGCGAACGCGCAGCGAGCACAGCGCGCTGGCCATTCCGATCGAGCGCGGCTCGGTCGCCCCGTGCACCTTGCGGCACGACGCGACCGCGGCGACGAGCAGCGGCTCCGCTTCGTCGAGGCGTCCGGCGAGCATGTGGAGGCGCCCGAGCTGGTAGGCGCTGACGAAGGTCTCGGGTTGGTCGGGCCCGTAGAGCTGGAGCTGCAGGGCGTGCGCCTCCTCGAGCAGCGGGCGCGCTTCGTCGAAGCGGCCCAGCTTGAGCAGCACCGACGCGACGGACGTCTCCATCGCGAGCGTCGTGGGGTGGTACACGCCGAGGCCCGCGAGGCACACCGCGTGCGCGCGCGTCATCAGCGCGAGCCCTTCGTCGATCTTCCCCATGCGGATCAACGCGAGCGCGACGCTCGAGCGGATCTTCTGGTGCTCCGGGTTGTCGTCGTCCGGGACCAGCGCGAGGGCGCGGCGGCACATCGGCTCGGCGCGGGCGAAGTCCGCGCGCTCCGCGAGCGACGAGGCGAGCAGCTCGAGCGGAGAGCCGAGGCGCGGATCGTTCGGCCCGAAATCGCGCTCGCGGCCGGCGATCACGCGCTCCAGGAGCGCATCCGACTCCGCGTTCTTTCCGAGGTCGTGAAGCGCCTGCGCATGGATCAACATCTGCTCGCGCGTCGACTCGTCCTCGGGGCCGCGTTCGCGCACGAGCAGGTCGAGCGCGCGGGCGACGTGCTTCTCGCCTTCGGTAATGCGTCCGATGGCGAGGTACGACTCGCCGATGGCGTCCCGCACGGCGGCCTCGACCAGCGGGTCGTCGACGAAACGGCCGCCGCGCTTCGTCGCCTCCTCGATGCGCACTGCCGCGGAGTCGAGCACCTCGCGCATCGTGACGTCGCGGCCTTTCGAGAGCTCCGCGCTCGGCAACATCGACTTCAGCACGTCCTCGACGAGGAACTTGTTCACGTCGCGCGCGATGCGTTCCTGTCGGCGCGCTTCGAGGAGCGCGAGCACGACGCTCACGCTCGCGACGATCAGCGTGAGGACCACCACGCCGGCGGCCGCGCTCGCGACGCGGTGGCGGCGCACGAACTTCTTCAGGCGATACCAGCGCGACGGCGGCGCGGCCTCGACGGGCGCATGCGCGAGCACGCGCTCGACGTCGTCCGCGAACGCAGCGGCGCTCGGATAGCGATGGTCGCGTTCCTTCGAGAGCGCGCGCAGCACGATCCAGTCGAGGTCGCGCGGGATGCCCGCGAGCGTCGTGGTGCTCTTGCTCGTGCGAAGCTTCGAGCTGGGCGGCGGCGGGTCGTCGTTTTGCACCGCGGAACGGATGCGGTCGAGGTCCAGCGTGTCGGGGTCGAAGGGGAGCGCGTCGGAGAGCAGTTGGTAGAGAATGACGCCGAGCGAGTACACGTCGCTGCGCGTGTCGATGTCCTTCGCGCCGCGCATCTGCTCCGGCGACATGTACGCCGGGGTGCCGATCGCCTGGCCCTCGCCCGTGTATTCGGTCTGGTCGGCCAGCTCGCCTTCCACCGCCTTCGAGATGCCGAAGTCGATCACCTTCGGGACGGGCTTGCCGTCGACCTCGGCGACGAGGACGTTCGAGGGCTTCAGGTCGCGGTGGATCACGCCGCGCGTGTGCGCGTGCTGGACCGCGTTGCACACGGCCGCAAACATCTCGAGCCGTCGCTCGAGCGCCACTCCGTGGTCGGTGCAGTATTGCGTGATCGGCACGCCGTCGACGCGCTCCATCACGAAGTACGGGCGGCC
>CAZOLL010000509.1:0-3554 GCA_964580365.1 uncultured Phycisphaeraceae bacterium | reverse complement strand
AATCCGAACCAGAGACGTCCGCCGCCCCCGCCCTCCAACTGCTTCCCCACTTTGCCTGTGGCGGGCGTGAGGCGGGAAAGCGGGAATAAGGGGATCGAGGCCCAAAGCGAGCCGGCGCCGAACGAGCTCGCGATCGAAGGGAACCTCGAAGGCAGCGCGCTGAAGTTGCGCCTCGTGCGGCGCGACCCGAGGGAGTTCTTGTTGACGAACCGCGGCTTCCATTGGATCAACGAGGCGCCGCTCAACCGGTGACTTCGTGCGCCGGGAGCCGACGGTGAGCGACGCGATCGACGACACGGCGCCGCCGGAAGCAGCCGCGCCCGCGCCCAAGGACTGGCATCCGATCGCGCGCGTCCTGTTCCGGTTCGGCTTCCTCTACTTCGCGCTCTACGTGCTGCAGGAGTCGCTCTCCTTTGCAGCGCAATTCGTGCAGCAGGTCGCGCTCGGCTGGTCGACCGAGCCGGAAGACCCGACCGCCACGGAAGCACCGCCGGAGTGGATCGGTTGGGTCGCGAAGCCGGCGGCCTGGGTCAACGAAGGCTGGGATCGGGTCGTGCGGTGGGCCGGCGAGCACATCCCCGGCGTGAAGGTCACCGTCGGGCCGCTCGGCAGCGGCGACACAACGTGGAACTACGTCCAGATCGGCCTCCTGGTCGCGCTCGCGATCGTCGGCTGCGTCGTGTGGAGCGCGGCCGCGGAAGCTCTCCGCAACCGGCGACACACCCACGTCGCAGCGGTCGGCCGCGTCTGGTGCCGGTACTACCTCGTCGCGTTCTTCCTGGTGTACGGCTTCATCAAGGTCATCAAGACCCAGTTCCCGTTCCCGAACCTGATGCGCCTCACCGAGCGCTTCGGCGACAGCTCGCCGATGGGAATCCTCTGGGCGATGATGGGCTACTCGACGCCCTACAACATGTTTACCGGCGGCGGCGAGGTGCTCGCGGGCGTGCTGCTCGCGTTCCGGCGGACGACGATGCTCGGCGCGCTGGTCGGCCTCGGCGTGATGGCGAACGTCGCGGCGCTGAACTTCTGCTTCGACGTCCCGGTGAAGCTCTTCTCGTCACACCTCGCGCTGTTCTGCGTCGCGCTGCTCGTGCGCGACGCGCGCCGCCTGCTCGACTTCTTCGTGCTCGACCGGCGCACCGAGCCCGCGCTCGCGCGGCGGCCGGGGTGGCCGGTGACGCTCCTCGAGTGCGCCGTGCTCGGCGTGCTGGTCTGGTCGAACGTGCAGGGCGGGCTGGACACCGCCAAGAAGTATGGCGACGCGGCGGAGAAGCCTCCGCTCTACGGCCTCTACGACGTCGTCGAGCTGACTCGCGACGGGCAGCCGGTTCCGTTGCTCGTGACCGACGCCCAGTGCTGGAAGCAGGTCATGATCGAGGGCGGCTCCCGCTCCGCGCTCTTCGTCCCGCGTCGGATGAACGAGCAGCTCGAGTACTACCGCGCGGTCATCGATACCGCGGCACACGGCATCAAGCTGTCGGCCGGGTCGCCCGAGGCGCCGAAGGAGTCGCTTTTCGCCTACATCGAGTCGGAGCCCGACGGGCTCGCGATCGAAGGCGAGCTGAACGGCGTGAAGCTCGCGGTGAAGCTGAAGCGCAGGGACCTGAACGAGTTCACGCTCGTCAGCCGCGGGTACCACTGGATCAACGAATACCCGTTCAACAAGTGACCGTGCTGCGGCACGATCCGGCGCCGTGAGACGTCGCGCGGCGATCGTCGAATCCGGCGAAGCCTCACGCTTCGTAGTGGCACGGGAGATTCCGTGAGCCAAGAGCATCCGCCGGTCGACGCGCCGGACTCCGTCGCGCCGGCCCCGCACCGAGCCGAATGGTGCGTCGCGCACCGCGTCCTGTTCCGCTTCGGGTTCACGTACTTCCTGCTCTACGCCGCGCAGGAACTGTTCATGTTCGCGGCGCAGCTCTTCGCGCAGGTGGTCGGCGCGCTGATGGGAGCGTTCGCCTCGGACGAATGGGTCGCAGCACACTCCGACTGGCTTGCGCCGGTGTTCCTGCCCGGCAACTGGATCGGCGAGGCGTGGGACCACGCGGTGCGCTGGACGGCGAAGAACTGCGACTTCCTGCACGCGAACGTCACGATCGGGCCGAACGGCAGCGGCGACACCACGTGGAACTACGTGCAGCTCGTGTTGATCCTCGCCGGAGCCGTCGCGGGCTCAGCCCTCTGGAGCGCGATCGCGGAGCCGTTCGGGATCCGGCGTCACGAGAAGGCCGCGGCGCTCGGGCGAGTGCTCTGCCGGTACTACCTCGTCCTCCACATGTTCGGCTACGGGTTCGCGAAGGTGTTCCGCTCGCAGTTCGGTCCGCCGTCGCTGCTGCAACTCTCGACGCCGTACGGCGAGTTCTCGCCGATGGGACTGCTCTGGCGACTCATGGGGTACTCGACGGCGTTCAACGTGTTCACCGGCGGCGGCGAGGTCGTCTCGGGCCTCTTCCTCGCATTCCGACGCACGACCACGCTCGGAGCGCTCGTCGGCTCGGTCGTGATGCTCAACGTCGTGTTCATGAACTTCTGCTTCGACGTCCCGGTGAAGTTGTTCTCGAGCCATCTCCTGATCTTCATGGGAGTGCTCGCGTCGCGCGACGCGGGACGGCTCGTGAACGTCCTCGTGCTCAACCGCCCCACCGCTCCCGCGCCGGTCGGGCGACGCGGCTGGCCGCGCTTCGCGCTCGAAGCGCTCGTGCTCGTCGCCCTCGTGCTCGCCAGCGTCCGGCAGTACTTCGAAGAGAACCGCGCGATGGGTTCCGCCGACGACAAGCCGCCGCTGTACGGGCTGTACGAAGTCACGGACCTCACCCGCGACGGTGCGCCGGTCCCCGCGTTGATCACCGACACGACGCGCTGGCGCCAGATCGTCATCGACCACGGGTTCACGCGCACCGAGACGGACTTCAAGCGCGTCACCAAGTTGATCGCGCGCTTCATGGACGGACGGCTCGCCGGTTACGTCGCGGACATCGACGTCGACCAGCACACGATCGACCTGAAGACGCAGTCGCTGTCGCCGATGGAGGACAAGGACCCCGTGCGGTCCTCGCTCCTCTACTCGGAGCCGGAGCCGGGCACGCTCGTCCTCGAGGGTCTCGTCGACGGTAAGCGCGTTCGGGCGACGTTGCGACGCCGCGACAGGGATTCCTTCCCGCTGCTGAACCGCGGGTTCCACTGGATCAACGAGCAGCCGCTCAACCGCTGACGTCGCGCGCCGCGCACTCGATCGCGGCGAGCAGGCGGTCGATGTCCGCTTCGCTGGTGCGGAACGATTCGACGTTTACACGCAGCACCTTGCAGCCGCGCAGCACGGTGGTCGCGAACCACGCCTCGCCGCTCGCCTCGACGTGCCGCTGGATGCGGCGGTTGATCTCGTCCTGCTGCTCCGGCGACTTCCCGCGCGCGACGTGACGGAAGCAGACGAGCGCGAAGTCGGGCGGGCAGACGTGCTTGATGCCCTTCTTGGATCGGCGGCGAGTAGCGCATATCTTCGCTCGCTCGACGTGCCGCTCCATCGCGGCGCCGATCGCGTCCGCGCCGAGCAC
>CAZOLL010000508.1:1165-3557 GCA_964580365.1 uncultured Phycisphaeraceae bacterium | reverse complement strand
CGCCCGCGTCGCCGCCGGGCGTCTGGATCGCGGCGAGCGCCGACTTCGCGCTCGGCACGTTCGGCGCCGGCGCGTACGCGGGCGCGACCGCCGACGGGGAGGTGATGCTCGCGCCCGCGGCGGGCTCCGAGTTCGGCGGCGCGGGATTGCCCGCGGGCTGGACGGGCACGCCGTGGGCGGCCGGCGGCGCCGCCGCCGTGTCCGGGGGCGCGCTCGCGGTGGACGGCGCGCGCGCCGGGACCGACGCCGCGTTCGCGTCGCCCCGAACGCTCGAGTTCTCGGCGACGTTCGGCGGCGACCCGTTCCAGCACGTCGGCTTCGCGAACGACTTCGACTTCAATTCGCCGTGGGCGGTGTTCAGCACGTTCTCGGGCGGCGGGCTCTACGCGCGCGCGAGCAATGGCACGAACACGGCGATCCCGGGCAGCTGGTTCGGCGCGCCTCACCGCTACCGCATCGCCTGGACCGGCGGCACGTTCGACTTCGCCGTGGACGGCGCGCCCGTCGCCTCGATCCCGTTCGCGGTCGGTGGCGCGCTGCGCGCGCTCGCGAGCGACTTCGGCGTCGGAGGCGGCGCGATCGCGCTCGACTGGCTCCGCCTGTCGCCGTACGCGGCAAGCGGCACGTACACGTCTCGCGTCGTGGACGCCGGCGCCGCCGTCGCGTGGAACGCGATCTCGTGGAGCGCCGACGCGCCCGCGGGCACGAGCGTGGCGCTCGCGGTGCGCGTCGGGAACGCCCCGGTGCCGGACGGCTCGTGGACCGCGTTCACGCCCGTCGCGGCGAGCGGCTCGGTCGTCGGCGTGTCGTCGCGCTACCTGCAGTACCGCGCGACGCTCGCGACCTCCGACGGCACGCTGTCGCCCGTGCTCCGCGACGTGACGGTCGCGTGCGCGCCGTCGGGCGTCGGCGCGCCCGATCCCGCCCGCGCGCGCGCCTCCGCGCCGGTCGTGACGCCGAATCCGCTCGTCTCGGGCGCGACGCTGCGCTACGCGATCGGCGTGGGCGCGGGGGCCGTGCCGGTGGAGCTCGCGATCCTCGATCTCCACGGGCGCGTCGTGCGCGTGCTCGAGCGCGGGCCGCTCGGCGCGGGCGAGCACGTCGCGCGCTGGGACGCGCGCGATGCGCGCGGCGCACCGGTCGTTCCGGGCGTCTACTACTACCGCTTCCGCGCGGGCGAAACCTCCGCGCGCGGCAAGCTCGTCGTGCTTCGCTGAGCCGCGCGCGGGCGGGCGAGGGGGCCGCCCTTCCGCCCGGCGGCGGCGAGCGGCTACGCTGCCCGCGCTCCCGCCGTGAACTTCCGATTCCGAGGTCCCGCATGCGCCGATCGATGGTCGTCCTGTCGCTGCTCGCGCTCGCCGCGCTGCCCGGCTGCGCCACGCTGAACCAGCTCGCGACGCTCCAGAAGGTGAGCTTCGCATTCGACCGCGTCTCCGAAGTGCGCGTCGCCGGCGTGCGCGTGAGCGAGAGCACGAAGTTCTCGGATCTCGGGATCGCCGACGCGGCGAAGCTCGCGGCGGCGATCGCGTCGAAGCGCGTGCCGCTCGAGGCGGTCGCGCACGTGAGCGCGACGAATCCGACCGCGAACGGCGTGAACGTGCGCATGGTCGAGATGCCGTGGACGCTGTTCGTTCAGGACCGCCGCGCGCTCGACGGCGGCATCGCGGCGCCGGTCGCGATCGCGGCGGGCGCGACGTCCGACGTGCCGCTCACGCTGAGCCTCGATCTGATGCAGCTCGCGAACGGCGGCGCGCGCGAGCTGTTCGACCTCGCCCGCGGCATCGCGGGCCAGAGCGGCACGGCGACGGAGCTGAGGCTCGAGCTGCGCCCGTCGATCGAGACTCCGATCGGCCCGATCGGCTATCCGGCGCCGGTCGTCGTGCGCCGCACGCTCCGCTAGCGCTTCCGATCGGAACACGAAGCCCCTCGCGCGGGTCCTTCCGCACGAGGGGTCGTGTGTCGTCCGCGGCTCTCAGGCCGCGCGGGCGATGTCCTCGTCGTCGTCCACGGCGCCTTCGTCGCGCACGATCGACATCGCGGACTGGACGCGCGCCGACGTCTGGCGCTCGTCGCGCAGCCCGTCGATCGCGGCTTCCGCCTGCTTCAGCAGGAACTGCAGCGAGCCGGTCTTCTCGACCGCCTGGTCCACGAGCGCCTTCTGCGCCTGCAGCGCCTCGAGGCTCGAACGCACGTCCACGAGCAGCCCTTCGGCGCGCGCGAGGCGTTCCTCGGCCCGGCCGAGCTGGCGCTTGCGTTCCTCGAGCGTGCCCGCGAGCGCGTTCGCGTCCTTGAGCTGGGACGTGACCTGCCGCAGCAGCTCGCGGCCGCTCTCGATCTCGTCGTGCGCCGACGTGATCTCGCGCACGTGCGCCGAGGTCTGCTCGGCCATCTC
>CAZOLL010000508.1:0-1155 GCA_964580365.1 uncultured Phycisphaeraceae bacterium | reverse complement strand
TCGGTCTGCAGCGTCTCGATCGTGCTCTGGCGCGCCGTGAGGTCGTCGAGCGCGCGGGCGATCGTCTCGTCCACCTGGTGCCACTTCGCGAGCCGCGACTCGAAGCGGTCGAGCCGCTGCTCGACCTGGCCGAGCGCCGCGGCGCGGTCCTCGAGCTGCCGCGCGACCTGGCCGACGCCATTCGCGCGCTGGTCCGCCTTCGCGACCGCCGCCGCGAGCTGCTGCGACAGCGCCTCGAGCTGCTGCGCGACGTTCGACGTCTCGACCCGCACGGTCGTGGCGCGTTCCAGCTCCTTCGCCGTCTCGGCGAGCGCCTGCTGGCGCTGCTCGAGCTCCTGCTTGAGCGCCGCGGTCTTCTCGGCGAGCGTCTCGACCGCGTCGCAGCGCTTCGCGATCGCCGCCACCTTCTGGCGCGTGTCGGAGGCCGAACGGTCGGCGGCGTTGAGCTTCGCCGCGATCTTGGTGACCTGGAGCGACATCTTCTCGGCGTCCTCGGCGCGCTCGTTCAGCGACTCGACGCGCTGCTCGGCCGCCTCCATGCGGGCGGCGAGGCGGTCGCCGCGCTCGACCAGCTCGACGCCGTGCGCTTCGAAGCTCTTCATGCGCTGGCTCAGCGTCTCGACCTGCTCGCGCCGCGCCTCGATGGACGAGAGCGAATCGCCGATGCGCCGCACCTGCTGCTCGGCGAGCTGGATCGCCGGCGCCATCGCGTTCAGTTCGCCGACCTGCGAGCGCAGCTCCTCGACCGAGCGTTCGACGCCCGCGAGCCAGCCGCGCACCTCGGCGTGCGCCTCGTGCGCGCGCTTGAGCTCGTCGTGCGCGAGCTGCGTCTGCTCCGCGGCGTCCCGCACCGCGGCGTGCGCGCCGCGCAGCTGGCCGAGGTCCACGAGCGCGGACTCGACCGCGCTGCGCGACTGCTCGATCCGCGCGAGCTGCTGTCCGTGCTCGCGCGCCGCGCGCGAGGCCTCGTCGAGGTCGCGGCGGATCGCGTCGAGCTTCGTCACTTCCTGGCCGAGCGTGCCGGCCTCGAGCGTCAGCGAGGCGACGCGCTCGGCGACCGACTGCGTCTGGCTCTGCAGCTGGCCGACGGCCGCGCTCGACTCGGCGAGGCCCTTGAAGCGCGACTCGGCGTCGGACAGCGCGGCGCGCAGGTCG